>NZ_JBFAMR010000004.1:0-227070 GCF_040656595.1 Actinoplanes sp. NPDC049802 | reverse complement strand
TGCCGGTGATCACGCCACCGGCCGCCGCGCTGCGGCGACATGGACGGCAGCAACGGCTCCAGCCGCATCCAGTCCTGATCAGTCAGATCACCAGCCACAACACGCCAACGATCGACCACGGTCATCCGTGATGATCCGTCAGATGCGCTCTAGCCTTTAAACCGTCGTATTGGGCTGTTTTCGGGGGTTTTGGTGAGGCGACGGGGCATGCTGGCGGCGGCCGGCGTGGCGGTGCTGGGGCCGGGTGGCGCGGCCGGGACGGCACCGGTTGGGAAGGGGCCGGTCGAGAACGTGCCGGTGCGCGTGCGTACCGGAATGGACCGGCTTGCGGGCGAGGGGTGGGCGAGGCTGCGGGGCGAGACCGTCGGCGTGGTCTCGAATCTGACCGCGGTGGATCGCGAGTACCGGCATCTCGTCGACCGGATGCACGCGGCCGGGGTGAGGATCGGCGGGATCTTCGGGCCGGAGCACGGGTTTCGCGGGGCGGCACCGGCCGGGGGCGGGGCGGCGAAGGCGATCGACGCGCGGACGGGCCTGACCGTGTACGACGGCTACCGCGCCACCGACGAGGATTGGGCGCGGCTGTTCGAGGAGGCAGCGGTTCGGACCGTGGTGTTCGACATGCAGGATGTCGGCGCCCGGTTCTACACCTACATCTGGACGCTGTACGACTCGATGGCCGGTGCCGCCCGGCGTGGGCTGCGGTATGTGGTGCTGGACCGGCCGAATCCGATCGGTGGGCGGGCGGGCGGCCCAGGGCTGGATCCGGCGTTCGCGTCCGGGGTGGGCCGGCGGGAGATCGTTCTGCGGCACGGTATGACGGTCGGGGAGCTGGCCCGGTTCTTTCAGGGTGAGTGGCTGCCGCGTGTGCGGCTGGAAGTGGTCGGGTGCGAGGGCTGGCACGGTGGCCTGTTCGCGCGGGACACCGACGTGCCGTGGGTGATGCCGAGCCCGAACATGCCGACGCCGGACACGGCGCTGGTGTATCCGGGGACCTGTCTGTTCGAGGGGGTGGCGTCGCTGTCGGAGGGCCGGGGGACGACGCGCCCGTTCGAGCTGGCCGGGGCGCCGGGGTTCGATCATCGGTGGCGGGATCGGGTGGCCGCCCATGATCTGGCGGGCGCCGAGTTCCGGGAGGCGTACTTCGAGCCGCGGGTCGGCGAGTTCGAGGGCCGGTTGTGTGCGGGTGTGGAGGTGCGGGTCAGTGATCAGGTGTCGTTCGATCCGATCCGGGTGGCGGTGACGATGCTGTTCGAGGCTCGGAGGTTTCCCGGGTTCGCGTGGCGGGACGACGGTGGTACGCGGCCGTATTTCGTGGATCTGCTGGCCGGCGGTTCCCGGTTGCGGACCATGCTCGACGCGGGTGCGGCGCCGGCCGAGGTGGCCGGGAGCTGGCGGGACGAGGTGGAGGCGTTCGAGAGGCGCCGTCGGCCCTATCTGCTTTATCGGCGCCCGTCCGCTTGAGGGGGTGGGTGGGCAGGTCAGCCCGGTGGGCGCGTCGCCGGGCTCGACCCGGCGGGTGCTCGCGGGGTGCGGGCGGGGCGGGGTTGGTGCGGTTGGGGGCTGTTCAGCGCGTACCGGAAAGGGTTGTCGGTGAGCCGGATGGGGTGGCGGGCCTGGCTGGGGTGGCGGGGACCTGGCCGCGTGCGAGGATGAGCCGTGGAACTGATTCGGTCCGCGGTGTTGGGCTCGCCCGCTCGTGTCGAGGAGCCGTCGCGGCCGCCGTTGCGGGTCGGGCTGGTTCAGCATCGGTGGCGGGCGGACGCCGCCGAGCTGCGGAGAGTCCTCGCCGGCGGGATCGCGGCGGCGGCCGGGGCCGGGGCTCGTGTGGTGTTCCTGCCGGAGTTGACGTTGTCGCGGTATCCGGCTTTCGAGGAGCCCACGGGCAGGCCGGTGGACCTGGCGGAGGATCTGGAGACGGGTCCGACGGCGGGGTTCGCGGCCGCGATGGCGACGCGGCACGGTGTGTTCGTGCACGCGTCGCTCTATGAGCGGGCCGATCTGGGTGACGGCCTCGGCTACAACACCGCGATTCTGCTGGACCCGTCCGGTGTGGTCGTGGCGAGGACCCGCAAGACGCATATTCCGGTGACCGAGGGTTATGTCGAGGACAGGTATTTTCGGCCGGGTCCGGCGGGTGACGCCTATCCGGTGCACCGGTTCCTGGGCGCCGGGATCGGCATGCCGACCTGCTGGGACGAGTGGTTTCCGGAGGTGGCCCGGCTGTACGCGCTGGGCGGCGCCGATCTGCTGGCCTACCCGACGGCGATCGGTTCGGAGCCCGACCATCCGGATTTCGACACCCAGCCGCTGTGGCAGCAGGTGATCGTCGGGAACGCCATCGCGAACGGGCTGTTCATGGTGGTGCCGAACCGTACCGGTGACGAGGGCCGGATCACCTTCTACGGTTCGTCGTTCATCACCGACCCGTACGGGCGGATCCTGGTGCGGGCGCCGCGTGACGCCGAGGCGGTGCTGGTGGCCGATCTGGACCTAGACCAGCGCAAGGATTGGCTGACGTTGTTCCCGTTCCTGCGTACCCGGCGCCCGGACACGTACGGGGGTCTGGTGTGACGTGGCGGATGCCGGCCGAGACGGAGCCGCACACCCGCACCTGGATGGCGTGGCCGTCGTCGGGTTACACGCTCGGTGACGACCCGGATGAGGCACGCCGGGCGTGGGCGTCGGTGGCGCTGGCGGTCGCCGAGTTCGAGCCGGTTGGCATGGTGGTGGATCCGGGTGCGGTCGCTGTGGCGCGTAGGTGGCTGGGTGGCGCTGTCGAGTTCTTCGAGGCGCCGCTCGACGACGCCTGGATGCGTGATTCCGGTCCGACGTTCGTGGTCGGCCCGGACGGGCTGGGCGCGGTGGACTGGGTGTTCAACGGCTGGGGTCAGCAGAGTTGGGCGGCGTGGGAGCGGGATGCGCGGGTCGCCCGGCGGGTGGCCGAGTGGGCGGGCGCCACGGTCATCGGTTCGGAGATGGTCAACGAGGGTGGCGGGATCCATGTCGACGGGCGGGGGACGGTGCTGGTCACCGAGACGGTGCAGCTCGATCCGGGCCGTAATCCGGGGTGGACGCGGCAGCGGGTCGAGGGTGAGCTGCGCCGGACCCTCGGTGCCGAGAGGGTGGTGTGGCTGCCGCGTGGTCTGACCCGCGATTACGGTGAGTTCGGGACGCGGGGGCATGTCGACATCGTTGCCACGATGACGGCGCCGGGGACGGTGTTGTTGCATGTCCAGCCGGATCCGCGGCATCCCGATCATGTGCTGGGCCCGGTGTTGCGGGCCGCTTTCCCGGCGGATTGGACGATTCTGGACCTGCCCGCGCCGGAGGGTTTGGAGGACGGGGCGGGGCCGGTTGATCATTCGTATGTCAATCATCTGGTGTGCAACGCCGGGGTGGTCGCGTGCACGTTCGGTGATCCGCGCGACGCCGCGGCGCTGGACATTCTGGCCGCCGCCTACCCCGGTCGGCGGGTGGTCGGTGTCGACGCCCGGGTGATCTTCGCGCGCGGGGGTGGGATCCACTGCATCACCCAGCAGGAACCCGCGGTGCCGGGTGGGTCATAGGTCGATGTGCAGGCGGATGCTGGTGCCGTCGGCGCCGGTGTGGATGCGAACCAGGTCGCACAGCCGGTTCGCCAGGATCAGGCCACGGCCGCCCTCGACGTCGGCTGGTGGCGGCACCCGGCCGGCGAGGGGATCGGCCAGGTAGCCGTGGTCGTCGATCTGGCAGACCAGGCGGCCGGCCTCCGTCCACACGCTTACGGTGCCGGCGGCGCCGGTGTGGGCGATCGTGTTCTCGGCGAGTTCGTTGACGGCGATCAGCAGGTCGTCGCCGCGGTCCGGGTCCAGGCCGGCGGTTTCGGCGGCGATGAACCGGCGGACGGCGGCCAGGTCGGTGGCGTGCCGGTAGGCCAGGGTCGCGGCCGTCACCGGGACCTTCGGTAGCGGCTGGTTGAAGGCGGCGGCCGTCATGTAGGGGTCGTCGTACCACGGGCTGGGCCGCCGGCCGCCGCCGACGATCATCACCGGGTGGGTGCGCCACGCGTCGCGTACTCGGGCCGGTTCCAGTGCGCCGGTGTCGTACGGGCAGAGGATCGCGGCGTCGCGGGTGGCGAACACCGCGTTGATCAGTGCTTCGTGGGCGGCGCACGCCGGGTATTCCAGGTCGGTGCGGCCGGGCCAGACCGGTTCGCCGACGATCGACACGCGGCGGCGGGGGTGGGCGTCCGCGAACGCGAGCAGCACTGCGGGGATGATCCGGCCCGGATTGCGGCCGGCCACCGTCATGTCGGCGAACGCGATCCGGTCGGCCAGGTCGGCGAGCGCGCCGCGCAGCAGGTCGAGGTTCGGCGGTGGGACGGCGACCAGGACGGCGTCGCCGGCGTCCGTCGCCTCGCGGACGAAGGTGGTGACTCCGGACAGGTATTGGGCGCGGCTGTCGTAGAGGAGGCCCGGATGGTCGAAGACCGCGCCGTCGCCGGTGGCGGTCAGGGTCATGCGGTCGGCTCCGGGGTCTGGTCCGTGGTGGTCAGCGTCAGCAGCCGGCGTATCGCGGGGGAGGCGCCCACCAGCCGTAGCCGGGGTGTGCGTGCGGCCGTCCGGGTCAGCAGCCGGATCGCGGCGGCGTCGGCGAACCGCAGGCCGGACATGTCCACGGTGAGCGGGCCGCTGTGGCCGGGGGTGTCGTCGGCCAGGTTTTCCAGCAGGGCCGACAGTGCCTGCCGGTTCGACAGGTCGGCCTCGCCGTGCAGGGCGAGGCCCGGTGGGTCGCCGGTCCGGACGGCGCGCAGCAGCGGTGCGGTCGCGGGGTGGGAGTCGTGGTCGATGGTGGCCGGATGGGAGCGGCAGATGCGGTCCAGGTCGGTGCCGGTGAACAGCCGCCGATCGTAGAGGCACACGGCCATCGCGAAGCCGTCGGCGAAGACTCTGTTCACCTGGGCCTCGTACCACTGCAGGCGGTCGGCGCCGGGGACCGGCCGGGCCGCCCAGGACATGTCGCCGGCGGCTCGCAGGCCCCGGAATCCGTCCGCGCGGGCCTGCTGCGCCTCGGTGCGCCAGCCGGCGATGGTGGCCTGGGGGTCGAAGACGCCGGATGCCAGGTAGCTCTGCTCCGGGGTGGCCATGCGTAGGCGGCCGGCGGCGATGGCGCCGGGAAAGGCGGCGGCGATCCGCGGTTCGTCGGCGCCGAAGTAGAGGATCCGGTGGCTGTCGCGCAGACCCGCCCGCACGAACGTGAACAGGGCGCGGGTCTTCTCGGCGTCGTCGTCGAAGAGCACACACGCGTGGTCGCCGAGCCGCAGGCGATCGAGCGAATCGATCGCGACCATGCCGCACCCCCACCGGTCGTCCCCTCAGCCGACTCTACTGCCTGGAATCGGCCGTCACCTGAACGAGGGGTGCCGGGAACCCGGATGGCACAAGATCACGACTACCGGTCCGGTACGGCCGTTTCCCGACCGAGGAGAACCGATGACGTCGAGCCTTCCCGACCTGAGCGCCTACATCCCGCAGCGGTCCATGCCGGACGCCGAGTTCGAGGGCGCCACCGTGCCCGGGCTGCGCGCCGACTTCTACCGCCGGCCCGACGGTGATCGTGTGGCCTCCGTCGGCCGCTACCGCTATCAGGGCCGCGACGTGCTGTTGGCGTGGGGCTACGTGGACGAGGGACATTGCCGCCGGCACGCCGTCCACGACCCGGACCACGGGTGGCAGGAGGCCGTCGACGGCTGCCCCGAGGTTCGCCTGGTCCGCGACGGCGACGGGCCGGTCGTCGGCTTCGAGGTTCGTGCGCCCGGCGGCCGGTGGCTGCGCACCCCCGGCCGCTGAACCCGGGCGCTCGGCCTCTTCGGCGCGGCTCGGCGAGTTTGGGCGTACGAGAAAAGGGGTTGTGGGGTGGGATGGCCGCTGCAAGGGTGGCGGGATGGCGGATGCTTCCGGGCAGCGGGCGACGATCGCCGCGATCGCGCGGGCCGCGAAGGTCTCGCCGGCGACCGTGTCGAAGGTGTGGAACGGACGGTCCGACGTGTCCGAGGCCACCCGGCAGCGGGTCGAGGCGCTGTTGCGCGAGCACGACTACCGGGCGCGGGCGACGCGGGCGCCCGCGTCGGCCGGTGTGATCGACGTGGTCTTCCCGGAGCTCGACTGCGACTGGGAGGGTGAGCACATCCGGGGCATCGAGGCGGTCGGCCGGGCTGCCGGGGTGCGGACGGTGGTGTCGTCTCTGGAGCGGGGCGGCGCGGCGCAGCGGCAGTTGGTGTCGCGGTTGCGTGCCGGGCGCACCGACGGGGTGATTCTCGCGGGTGTGACGGGGGCCGGTCCGCTGGTGGCGGTGCTGCGGCGGATGGGGGTGCCGGTCGTCGGGCTGGAGCCGGCCCGGTCGGCGGCGCCCGACCTGCCGGCGGTCGACGCGGCGAACTGGGCGGGTGCCCGGATCGCGACGAGGCATCTGCTGGGGCTGGGGCACCGGCGGATCGCGGTGATCACGGGGGTGGATCAGCTGTTGTGCAGCCGGGCGCGGCTGGACGGCTTCTTCGCGGCGCACGACGAGTTCGGGGTGTCGCCGGATCCGGGCCTGATCGAGCGCGGCGACTTCGACTTCCCGTCGGGGGTGGCGGCCGGGGGCCGGCTGCTGGACCGGCCGGATCCGCCGACGGCGGTTTTCGCGTGCAGCGACCACATGGCGCTCGGCGTCTACGAGGCGGCCCGGCGGCGGCGTGTGCCGATTCCCGGGCGGCTCAGTGTGGTCGGTTTCGACGATCTGCCGGCGGCCCGGTGGGCGGCGCCGCCGCTGACGACGGTGTTGCAGCCGCTGCGTGCGATGGGCCGTCTCGCCGCCGAGACGATTCTGGCGCTGGCCGGTGCCGGCCCGGCTCCGGGCCGGTCCAGGCTCGACACCGAGCTGGTCGTCCGATCGAGCACCGCGTCCCGGTGAGGCGGCCGGGTTCAGGCGGTGACGCCCACGGCCCGCGCGAGGATCGCCGTGGTCCGGGCGGTGACTTCGGCGTCGGGGCCGGACCACAGGGTGTCCAGCCAGGGGCCGGCGAACAGGCCGACCAGCGTGGGCGTCCCGTCGGCGGCGGTGGCGTCCAGCCATTCGCTCACACAGTTGTGGCCGGGCCCGTGCAGGCGGTAGTAGCCGGCCGGGTGGGGCGGCCAGAAACGGCGGTCGAAGCGGAGGATCACTTTCTCCACCCGGCCCATTCCGAGCCGCTGCAGGGCGGTGCGGTGTGTGGCGGGCAGTGGCGGGTCGAAGGTGATCCCACCGCCGGCGAGCACGCCGACCGGCGCGGTGACGATCGCCGCGTCCGCCCGCAGGTTGCGGGTGTCGCCGGACACGGTCACGCCGTCGGCGTCGAGGCGGATGTGGTCCACCGGCTGGTTCAGGTGGATGTCCAGGCCGTCGGCGAGGTGCTCGATCAGCGGGCGGTAGCCGCCCACGATCCACCGGTCGCCTTCGCCGACGCCGGGTTCGAAGCCGTGCCGGGCGCTCAGCCACGACAGCGGCGCGCCCGAATCCATCACGATCTCCGCGTCGACGAACCGGCGGATGTCGTCGGGGGACCATGTGCCCGGATCGGCCAGCCAGTCGTCCAGCACGTCGGCGATTCCGGCGTGTTCGGCGGCTGCGGCGAGTCGCGTGCGAAGTTCCTGTTCCAGGCCTTTCGGGGTGGTGTGGGGGGTGCCGAGTACGAGCGGGTCGGTGAAGTCGGTCGGGACCATCGGCAGTTCCAGCCGTTCGGCGAGCCGGGCCAGGATGTTGTCGTGGTACTGCTGCAGCCAATTGGCGCCCAGATCGAATCCGAAGCCGCCGACCTCGGCCGGCGCGGTTCGGCCCCCGATCCGGTTCCGGGCTTCGAGGACGCGTGTCCGGATGCCACTGTCGGTCAGCGTGCGTGCCGCCGCCAGGCCCGCGACGCCGGCGCCGATCACCGCCACCCGGGAGTGTCCCAGCTCGGCGGCCCACGCCGCGGCGCGGGCACCTTCCTCGTACGCCCCGTGCGTCATCGCCGCGCGGGTGGCGTGGGTGGCCTCTCCCGCGAGTTTGAGGCGTGATCCGATCGGGATGCCGAGGTCGGTGCGGTGCCGTGGTGTGCCGCCCCGGCCGATGAGGCTCCACGATCCGCGCGCGAAGGGGTCGTCACCCCAGCGCGACACCGCCGACGCAACCACCCATTGCAAGATCGACATGCTCGGCAGCGTACGTCAGGCGGCATGATGGAGACGGTGGGGCCGCCGTGGCGTATGTGGCGTGATCGATGCCTTGGCCCTGAAGTCTGGTCAATGGCGTACTGGTGGGTAACAATCACTCGGCGTTGAACTGCGGGCGCGCGTCGAACGTTTTCATGGTCAACATCTATCGAGGAGTCGACGTGGATATCGGGGTAATCAGGGACCCGGATCCGGGTGAACGGCGGGTGGCCGCCACCCCGGCCACCGTGGCACAGCTGGTCAAGCTGGGCTACCAGGTCGTGGTGGAGCCGGGAGCGGGCGCCGCCGCGTCGTTCTCCGACGAGGCGTTCGCCGAGGCCGGCGCCACCATCGGCGACGCGCTGACCGCCGACATCGTTTTCACGGTCAACCCGCCGGACGCGCCACGGCTGGACAAACTCGCCGAGGGCGCCACCCTGATCGGGATGCTCAACCCGCGGCTGAGCCCGGAACTGGTCGAGGACCTGGCCCGCCGCCCGATCACCGCCCTGTCGATGGACGCGGTGCCGCGCATCTCCCGCGCCCAGTCGCTGGACGTGCTGTCGTCGATGGCCAACATCGCCGGCTACCGGGCGGTCGTCGAGGCGGCGCACGCCTTCGGCCGCTTCTTCACCGGCCAGGTCACCGCGGCCGGCAAGGTCCCGCCGGCGAAGGTGCTGGTCGCCGGCGCCGGGGTGGCCGGGCTCGCGGCGATCGGCGCGGCCGGCAGCCTGGGCGCCGTCGTGCGGGCCACCGACCCGCGCCCGGAGGTCGCCGACCAGGTCCGCTCGCTGGGCGGCGAGTACCTGTCGGTGGAGGCCGCCGACGTCGAGGTCTCCGCGACCGGGTACGCCAAGGAGATGTCCGACGACTACAACGAGCGAGCCGCCCGCCTCTACGCCGAACAGGCCAAAGAGGTCGACATCATCATCACCACGGCGCTGATCCCGGGCCGGCCGGCACCGCGCCTGATCACCGCGCAGATGGTGGACGGGATGAAGGCCGGCAGCGTCATCGTCGACATGGCCGCGGCCAGCGGCGGCAACGTCGAGGGCTCGGTCGCCGGCGAGGTGGTGGTCACCGCGGGCGGCGTCACCATCATCGGCTACACCGACCTGGCCGGCCGCCTGCCCGCCCAGGCCTCCCAGCTGTACGGCACCAACCTGGTCAACCTCATGAAGCTGATGACCCCGGAGAAGGACGGGCAGCTCGTCCTCGACTTCGACGACGTGGTCCAGCGGTCGATCACCGTGGTCCGCGACGGCGAGCTGACCTGGCCGCCGCCCCCGGTCGCCGTGTCGGCCACGCCCGCCGCCGCCCCGGCAGCGGTGGCCGCCCCGGTCACGCCGAAGCGCAAGCCGCTGCCGAGGATGCCGCTGGTCGGCGCGGGGGCGGGCGCGCTGTTCCTGCTCACGGCGCTGGCCCCGGCCGCCCTGCGCGGGCACCTCACGGTCTTCGCGCTGGCCATCGTGATCGGCTACTACGTGATCGGGCACGTGCACCACGCGCTGCACACCCCGCTCATGTCGGTCACCAACGCGATCTCCGGCATCATCATCGTCGGCGCCCTGCTCCAGCTCGGACACGGCGGCTCCCTGGTGACCGCGCTGTCGTTCGTCGCGATTCTGCTGGCCGGCATCAACGTCTTCGGCGGTTTCGCGGTGACCCGCCGCATGCTCGCCATGTTCACCAGGAGCTGACCCGATGACCATCGAAACGGCGGCACAGGCCGCGTACATCGTCGCTGCGCTGCTCTTCATCCTGGCGCTGGCCGGGCTGTCCAAGCACGAGACCGCCAAGGCCGGCAACACCTTCGGCATCGCCGGCATGACCCTGGCCCTGATCGCCACCGTCGGCCTGGCCATCGACGGCGCGATCAGCGCCACCGAACTGGCGCTGCTGCTGGTGGCCGTCCTGATCGGCGCGGCGATCGGCCTCTACCGGGCCGCCAAGGTCGAGATGACCGGCATGCCCGAGCTGATCGCCCTGCTGCACAGCTTCGTCGGTCTCGCCGCGGTGCTGGTCGGCTGGAACGGCTACCTGCACGTCGAGGCCCACCTGGACGGCGCCGAGGCGCGGACCCTGGACACGCTCGGCATGCTCGGCATCCACAGCGCCGAGGTCTTCATCGGCGTCTTCATCGGCGCCGTCACGTTCACCGGCTCGATCGTGGCGTACCTCAAACTCTCCGCCAAGATCAAGTCGAGTCCGCTCATGCTGCCCGGCAAGAACCTGCTCAACCTGGGCGCGCTGGCGGTCTTCGTGGTGCTCACCGCGTGGTTCGTGATCCAGCCGCAACTGTGGCTGCTGATCGCGGTCACCGTGATCGCCTTCGCGCTCGGCTGGCACCTGGTCGCCTCGATCGGCGGCGGCGACATGCCGGTGGTCGTGTCGATGCTCAACAGCTACTCCGGCTGGGCCGCCGCGGCCGCCGGGTTCCTGCTGGAGAACGACCTGCTCATCGTCACCGGCGCGCTGGTCGGCTCGTCCGGCGCCTACCTGTCGTTCATCATGTGCAAGGCCATGAACCGGTCGTTCATCTCGGTGATCGCCGGCGGCTTCGGCATCGAGGCCGGCCCGGCCGACGCCAAGGAGTACGGCGAACACCGCGAGATCAACGCCGAGGGCGTGGCGGACATGCTCGCCGCGGCGAGCACGGTGATCATCACCCCCGGGTACGGCATGGCCGTGGCCCAGGCCCAGTACGGCGTCGCCGAACTCACCCGGGTGCTGCGCGAGCGCGGCGTGGACGTGCGTTTCGGCATCCACCCGGTCGCCGGGCGCCTGCCGGGCCACATGAACGTGCTGCTCGCCGAGGCGCGCGTGCCGTACGACATCGTCCTGGAGATGGACGAGATCAACGACGATTTCGCGGGCACGTCGGTCGTGCTGGTCATCGGCGCCAACGACACGGTCAACCCGGCCGCCACCGATGACCCGTCCAGCCCGATCGCCGGCATGCCGGTGCTCAAGGTGTGGGAGGCCGACGACGTCATCGTCTTCAAACGGTCGATGGCCGCCGGGTACGCCGGCGTCCAGAACCCACTGTTCTTCCGCGACAACACGGCGATGCTCTTCGGCGACGCCAAGGATCGCGTCGAGGACATCCTGCGGGCCGTCACGGAGCGCGCCGGCGCCCGCTGAGACCCACGACGCCCCGGCCCCGCCGGCGGGGCCGGGGCGTCACGGTCCGGAGAACCCCGCGCCTCGGCCCGGCGGGCGCGGCACCGCCGTGACCGGGCGCGACGCTCGCGCCGAACGGGCGCGACGGTTCGCCGCTGCGGTCGGGGCGGGCGTCACGCGTACCGGGAATCATCGGGGAAACGCCGGGCCAGCACGCCCAGGGCGAGGTCCGCCCAGGCGATGTTCTCGCGTTCGAAGCTGATGCCGCGCTGCAGGGTGAGGTACGGTCCGAGCCGGTTGCCGGTGGCCAGGAACTCCTCGTCGGTGCGCTCGCCGAGGATCTCGGCGAGGCGCTGCTCGTAGCCGTGCAGGCGGGCACGGCTGGCCTCGCGGTGCTCCCGGATCGAGGCGTGCACGCTCGCCACGTCGCCGTGGGCCAGCGCCTCGACCTGGATGAGCAGTTCGTCGCGGACCGTGGTCGGTTTGGGGGAGCGGCGGGAGAAGCCGAGCAGCGCGGCCCGGCCCGCCTCGGTGACCGAGAACAACCGCTTGTCCGGGCGTTTGTCCTGCTTGATCAGACGGGCCGAGAGCAGTCCCTCGGCCTCCATCTTCTCCAGCTCGCGGTAGAGCTGCTGCGGGGTGGCCGTCCAGAAGTTGGCGACCGAACCGCGAAACCTCTTGGCCAGGTCGTACCCGGACGACTCACGGTCTGCCAGGGCTGCCAGCAACGCGTTCCTCAAAGCCACGCCGGAATCCTACGGACGGCTGCGCGGCCGGAACCGTGGTGTGCTCTTCGACAGCACGGCCGTGCGCAGGATCTTGGTGTTCGGCAGGGCCAGCAGTCTGATCTGCGCCCGGCGCTCCCGGGCGAAGGTCCGCCGTGCGCTGCCCGTCAGAGCGCCGTCGATCAGGCGTTTCGCGGCGGCGAGGGCGTCCGGTGACCGGGCCAGCAGACTCTCGGCGAACGCGGTCGCCGCCTTGACCGGGTCGTCGGCCAGTTCGGTGACCAGGCCGAGCCGCTGCGCCTCGGCCCCGGAGATCGTCTCGGCGGTCATGGTGAGCCGCTTGGCGACATCCGGGCCGGCCACCTCGGTCAGGCTCCGGATGCCGGACATGTCGGGGATGATGCCCCACTTGCCTTCCAGGACCGACCACTTCGAGTCGGCGGTGGCATACCGGAAGTCGGCGGCCAGCGCGATCTGGACACCACCGCCGTAGCAGTGGCCGTGCACCGCCGCGATCACCGGCACCGGGATGCGCCGCCACGCCCAGCAGGCCTCCTGGAAACGGTTGGTGCCGCGCCACGGGACCGGCAGGAACGCCCGGACGATGCGTCCCGGCGTGCGCATGGCGGCGGCGATGTCCAGGCCGGAGCAGAACGAGGCGCCCTCGCCGGCGATCACGACGGCCCGCAGCGTGCGATCCCTGCGCAGACGCCGGGCCACCGCGATCAGCTCGTCGAGGGTGTCGAGCGCGAGGGCGTTGAGCTTGTCGGGCCGGTCGAGACGGACCTGTGCGATGCCGCCCTCTACCCTGACGCTGATATATTTCATGACTTGTCCGTTTCTCAAAGGCGTGCGGCCAGCTCGGTCGCCTGTTTGATCGCCCGCTTCGCGTCCAGTTCGGCGGCCACGTCGGCACCGCCGATCACGTGCACGCTCACCCCGCGGTCGGTCAGCGGCGCCGCGAGATCACGCACGGACGTCTGCCCGGCGCACAACAGCACCGTGTCCACCTCCAGCACCCGAGATTCGCCGCCGACCGTGATGTGCAGGCCGGCGTCGTCGATGCGCTGGTACCCGACACCGCGCAGCATCCGCACCCCGGCGTCCTGCAGCGTCGCCCGGTGCACCCAGCCGGTGGTCTTGCCGAGTCCCTTGCCGAGCGCCGTCTCCTTGCGCTGCAACAGGTGCACCGTACGCCGGGGGGTGCTCTTGACCTTGGTGGTGAGCCCGCCGCGGGCCGTCTGCGGATCGGTGACGCCCCACCGGCGCATCCACTCGTCGAGGGGCTCGTCCCGGTCGTGCAGCAGGAACTCGGCCGCGTCGAAACCGATCCCGCCGGCCCCGATGATCGCCACCCGCTCGCCGGCCTCGGCCTGCCCGCTGATCACCTGCTGGTAGGTGAGGACCGACGGGTGCTCGACGCCGGGGATGGCCGGGATCCGCGGCTCGACGCCGGTCGCGATCACCACCTCGTCGAAGCCGGCCAGCTCGGCGGCGCCCACCCGGGTGCCGAGACGCAGGGTGACCCCACGGACCTCGATCATGTGCCGGTAGTAGTCGAGGGTGTGCGCGAACTCCTCCTTGCCGGGGATCCGCGCGGCCAGCGTGAACTGGCCACCGATCTCCGGCCGCGCCTCGAACAGCTCGACCCGGTGCCCGCGCCCGGCCAGCTCGATCGCCGCCGCCAGCCCGGCGGGCCCGGCGCCGGCGACGGCCACCCTCTTGACGGTACGGGTGGGCGACAGCACCAGCTCGGTCTCGAAGCCGGCACGCGGGTTCAGCATGCAGGTGGCCCGCTGGTTCTTGAACGTGTGGTCGAGGCACGCCTGGTTGCAGGCGATGCACGTGATGATCTCGCGTTCGCGCCGCTGCTCGGTCTTGACCACCCAGTCCGCGTCGGCGAGCAGCGGCCGCGCCATCGACACGAGGTCGGCGTCCCCGGCGGCGAGGACCTGCTCGGCGGCTTCCGGCCGGTTGATCCGGTTCGAGGCGATCACCGGGACCGACACCTCGGCGCGCAGCTTCCCGGTGACCCAGGAGAACGCGGCCCGCGGCACCGACGTGACGATGGTCGGCACCCGGGCCTCGTGCCAGCCGATCCCGGTGTTGAACAGCGACACCCCGGCCTCTTGCAGCTCCTTCGCGAGTCCGACGGTCTCCTCCCAGCTCTGGGCGTCGTCGACCAGGTCGAGCAGGCTGATCCGGTACTGCACGATGAAGTCGTCGCCGGTCAGCTCACGGGTGCGGCGCACGATCTCCAGCGGGAACCGCATCCGCTTGGCCGCCGAACCGCCCCACGCGTCGGTGCGGTCGTTGGTGCGGGCCGCCAGGAACTGGTTGATCAGATAACCCTCGGAGCCCATGATCTCGACGCCGTCGTAGCCGCCCCGGCGGGCCAGCGCCGCGGCCCGGGCGAACGCCGTGGCGGTCCGGTCGACCTGCCGGCTCGACATGGCCCGCGGCCGGAACGGGGTGATCGGCGACTTGCGGGCCGAGGCGCCGAGCGTGAACGGGTGATACCCGTACCGTCCGGCGTGCAGCACCTGCAACAGGATCTTGCCGTCGTGTTCGTGGACCGCGTCGGTGACGACCCGGTGAGCGGTGGCGTGACTCTCCCGGGTCATCCGGCTGCCGAACGGGGAGAGCCAGCCCCGCCAGGTCGGCGCGTAACCGCCGGTGACCATGAGACCGACGCCGCCGCGGGCCCGCTCGGCGAAGAAGGCGGCGAGTTTCGGCAGGTCACGCTGCCGGTCTTCGAGCTTGGTGTGCATCGACCCCATGACCACACGGTTGCGCAGCGTGGTGTGGCCGAGGTTCAGAGGGCTCAGCAGATGCGGGTACCGGCTCGCGGCGTCAGTGCTGCTCACAGCCCGCAATATACAAAGAATTGCATAGTAAAGAAAGTGACTATGAACGGTTTTCTCAGGTCCGCGCCGGCCCCGCCGATGCCTGCTCTCGCAACCGAGTGGCAACGAAAGGCAGACGAAGTGGCGAACAGAACGTGGACCCGGCTGACCGGGATCGGCGTCGCGGCCGTACTGGTGGCCGCCGGTCCGGGCACGGCGCCGGCGCAGGCGTCCCCCGCCCGGGCCGGGCTTCTGAGCAGCGGCTGGCTGGACACCGGCGGCGTCGGCGTCACGGTCAGCGCGGTCCGGAAAGCGGCAGGCGGCAAGGCCAAGAACACCGCCGCGCTGACCGGCGCGGGCATCGGCGTCGCGCTCATCGACTCCGGGATCGCCCCGGTCGCCGGGCTCAGCCAGGCCGGCAAGGTGATCAACGGCCCGGACCTGTCGTTCGAGTCGCAGACGCCCGGCCTGCAGCAGATCGACACCTACGGCCACGGAACCCACCTGGCCGGCATCATCGCCGCCGACGACCCGGCCAACGGCTTCGAGGGAGTGGCGCCCGGCAGCCACCTGATCAGCCTGAAGGTGGCCGCCGCCGACGGGGCCGTCGACGTCTCGCAGATCATCGCGGGCATCGACTGGGTCGTCGCCCACCGCAACGACCCGGGCCTCAACATCAAGGTGCTGAACCTGTCCTTCGGCACCGACTCGGTGCAGGCGGCCCAGGTCGACCCGCTGTCCCAGGCCGTCGAGTCGGCCTGGCGCAACGGCATCGTCGTGGTGGTCAGCGCCGGCAACGACGGCGCCACGGCCACCCGGCTCACCATGCCGGCGGTCAACCCGTACGTCATCGCGGTCGGCGCGGCCGACGCCAACGGAACCGCCACCCGCGGCGACGACACCGTCGCCACGTTCAGCAGCCGCGGCAACGCCGACCGGCACGCCGACCTGCTCGCCACCGGCCGCTCGCTGGTGTCGCTGCGGGTGCCCGGCTCCTACATCGACACCGAGTACCCGGGCGCCCGGGTCGGCGACCGCTACCTGCGCGGCAGCGGCACCTCCCAGGCCGCGGCCGTGGTCTCCGGTTCGGTGGCGCTGCTGCTGCAGCACCGTCCCGGCCTCACCCCGGACCAGGTCAAGAAGCTGCTCACCCAGACCGCCGACCCGGTGACCGGCGCCGATGAGATCGCGGCCGGCGCCGGGCAGCTCGACATCGCCGAGGCCGCCACGCTCACGCCGCCCGCCACCGCCACCCAGAGGTGGCCGGCCGCCACCGGGCTCGGCTCGCTGGAGGCGTCCCGCGGCACCAGCGGACACGTCGTCGACGCCGCCACCGGCATCGCGCTGACCGGCGAACGCGACATCTTCGGCACCCCGTGGAAACCCGCCGTGTGGGCGCCGCAGTCACGTACCGGCAGGGCCTGGAACGGCGGCACCTGGAACGGCACGGTGTGGACCGGCAAGTCCTTCACCGGCACCTCGTGGGCGTCGCTGACCTGGGAGGGCGCGGTCTGGACCGGCCGCTCCTGGGCGGGCCGCTCGTGGGCCGGCACCGACTGGGCGGGCCGCTCCTGGGCCGGCGGCACCTGGACCGGCCGGTCGTGGGCCTCCGGCACATGGGCGGGACGGTCCTGGGCGGGCCGCAGCTGGGCCTGAGCCTTTTCCTCATCCACCCGAGGTAGATGCCGAACTGGGCAGGGTGGCGGCGGAAGGGGGCGGAACCATGGCAAGATCCACCACGGTGCCCGTCCTCGCCCTGACCGCCGCCCAGCTCCTGTTCGTGGGGCTGGCCGAGACCCTGTGGGCGCTCACCGGGCCACCCGTGCCGGCGTCCACCGGCATCACCCTGCTGATCGTGGTGGCGGTCCTCTTCGCGCTGGCCGAGAAGTTCACCGTGGTCTTCCCGGTCCGCCGCGGCGCCCATGTGATCAGCCTCAGCGACATCCCGCTGGTGCTCGGACTGCTCATGATCCACCCGCTGCTGCTGGTCCCGGTACGCCTCGCCGGCGCCCTGACCGGGCTGCTCCTGCTCCGGCGCCAGCGGGGCAGCAAACTCGCCTTCAACACCGCCCTCTACCTGACCCAGACCACCGTGGCCTGTACGGTGTTCCACCTGCTCGGCGGCGCCTCCGACCCGTACGGGCCGCGTGGCTGGCTGGCCGTCTTCGCCGCCACGTTCGCCGCCGACCTGGTGTCGATCGTGCTGATCAGCGCCGTCATCGCGGTCCACGACGACAGCCAGGAGTGGCACCGGCTGCTCACCGCCGACGTCAAACAACTGTTTCAGGCGCCGCTGGTCGCCCTCACCACCACCCTCGCCCTGGTCACCGCCCTGCTGGTACGCGAGCAGATCCTCGCCGCGCTGCTGCTGGGCGTACTCGCCTACGCCGCCCACCTGGTGTTCGCCGGGTACGCCCAGCAGGCCCGCACCCACCAGCAGGTCGAGGACATCTACCGGTTCACCCGTTCCCTGGAGGGGCTGACCGGCGCCGACGAGGTGGCCCGCACCGTCCTCGGCCAGGTCCGCGACCTGGTCCGCGCCGAATACGCCGAACTCGTGCTGACCGACCCGCCGGTGCGGATGCGCCTCTACGGGCGCGAGCAGTTCGACATCGTCGCCGCCGACACCGGCGAACCCGCGTCCGGGCAGCACATCTCGGTGCCGGTACGCATCGGCGACTCCACCGGCGTGCTGCTGGCCGCCGAATGCATGCCGGACACGCCCGCCTTCACCGACGACCACGTCCGCCTGCTGCAGGCCATGTCGTCGCACGCCGGCGTCGCCCTCTCCGAGGTCCGTCTGCTGGAACGGCTGCGGCACAGCGCGGCCCACGACCCGCTGACCGGACTGCCGAACCGGGTCACCTTCCTCGCCGACGTGCAGCGGGTCGTCGACTCGGGCGGCAGCGCCGGGGTGCTGCTGCTGGACCTGGACCGGTTCAAGGACGTCAACGACGCCCTCGGCCACGACATCGGCGACGTCCTGCTGCGCGAGATCGCCGGCCGGCTGCGCGAGCGCTACGCCGGGCAGGGCACCGTCGCCCGGCTCGGCGGCGACGAGTTCGCGTTGCTCGCCGGTGACCCGGCCGCGGCCGTCACCCTCGCCGAGGACGTGCGGCGCACCGTCGAGCGGCCGGTCCCGGTCGGCGACCTCACCCTCACCGTGCAGGCCAGCATCGGCGTCTGCCTCGCCCCCGAACACGGTTCCGACGCCAACCGCCTGCTCAGCCGCGCCGACCTGGCGATGTACGCGGCGAAGGAGAGCCGCGCCGGCGTCCGCGTCTACCGCCCCGAGGACGAGGGCAGCACCGCCCGCCGGCTCACCCTGATGAACGGCCTGCGCGCCGCCCTCGACCACGGCGAGCTCACCGTCGTCTACCAGCCCAAGGTCGACCCGGCCACCGGGCGGGTGCTCGGCGCCGAAGCACTCAGCCGCTGGCGGCACCACGGCGAACCGGTGCCGCCGGACGAGTTCATCTCCCTGGCCGAGCGCGGCGGGCTCATCCGGCCGCTCACCCGGCACGTGCTCGCGACGGCCCTCAGCGACTGCGCCGCCTGGCGGCAGGCCGGCCATGACGTCACCGTCGCCGTCAACCTGTCACCGCACATCACGGCCGACCCGGGTCTCGCCGCTCAAGTTCAAGAGCATCTTCACCGGTACGGGGTGCCCGCGGCCGCACTGACCCTGGAGATCACCGAGAACGGCATCATGACCGACCCCACGAACTGCCGGCTCACCCTCGACGCCCTGCACGAACTCGGCGTGAAACTGTCGATCGACGACTTCGGGACCGGGCACTCGTCGCTCGGCCGGCTCGCGCACCTGCCGATCCACGAAGTCAAGATCGACAAGAGTTTCGTACGGCACCTGGTCACCGACCGCAAACGGCGCGCGGTCACCGACGCCGCCCTGCAACTGGGACGCGCCCTGGACCTGACGATCGTGGCCGAAGGCGTCGAGGAGGAGGACGAGTTCGACTACCTGCGCCGCCACGACTGCGACGCGGTGCAGGGCTACTACATCGCCAAGCCGATGCCGCACGGCGCCTTCCTCGACTGGCTCGCCTCCCGGCACGTCCCGGCTCGCGTAGCCTGACGAGCACTGTGCGTCACATCAGGTCGCCCCTTTCGGGTGGTTATTCGCCGAGGCATGGCTCACACAGGGTGACATCCTGTGGGTTTGTCCGCAGGCTCGGCGGATACGCTCTGGCGGCCATGCCGGAAATCATTCAAGATCACACGACCGTCCCGAGCCGCCGCCGGCTGGGCCTCGTCCTCGGCGCCGTGCTCGTGCTGCTCACCACCGTCAACATCGCGGCGAAATACGGGCCACCGCGAACCGGCCTGATCGCCGGGCCGCTCGTGGCGGCGGGACTCATCCTGCTCGGCCGCCGCGCCGGACTCACCTGGCACGACATGGGACTCTCCCGGCGTACCCTGCTGCCCGGTTTGAAATACGCGGTCGGAGCG
Organism: Actinoplanes sp. NPDC049802; assembly: GCF_040656595.1. Lineage (NCBI taxonomy): Bacteria > Bacillati > Actinomycetota > Actinomycetes > Micromonosporales > Micromonosporaceae > Actinoplanes > Actinoplanes sp. NPDC049802. The sequence continues at coordinate 207,714 of NZ_JBFAMR010000004.1, read as the reverse complement.
GTCCTCGCCGTCGCCGTGGTCTACGCGATCGGCGCCGCCGTCCCGGCCACCCGCACCGCGTTCGACGACGTCCGCTACCACCTGCACCTGAGCGCCGCCCTGCTCACCGCGTTCGTGGTGGTGCCGCTCGGCACCGTGCTGCTGGAGGAGGTCGCCTTCCGCGGCGTGCTGCACGGCCTGATCAACCGCCACCGCGGCGCGGTCTGGGCGAGCATCACCTCATCGGTCCTCTTCGGCCTCTGGCACATCCTGCCGTCACTGCGCCTCGCCAAGGCCAACCACGGCGTCGGCGCGATCCTCGGCACCGACCTGGCCGGCCAGATCCTGGCGGTCGTCGGCGCCGTCGCCTTCACCGCGGTGGCCGGCCTGCTGCTCTGCGAACTGCGCCGCCGCAGCGGCAGCCTGCTCGCGGCGGCCGCCCTGCACTGGGCCACCAACGGCCTCGGCCTGCTGATCACCGCCGGCCTGGCGGCCTTCCGTCTCGCCTGATCCGGGCGGCGCTCTCGGCTCCCGCCCGGATGTCAGCCGACCGCCACCCCGTACGGCATCCCGGTGACCGGTCCGCCGTGGACCGCGAAGGCCGACGCGATCGCGGCCGCCGCCGGGGGATAGGCCAGCTCGCCCAGCCCGCCGATGGGAGCGTCCGACCCGACCAGCACCACCTCGATGCGCGGACAGTCGGTGATCCGCGCCCAGGCGTAGTCCCGGAACGACGACTGCACCACGGCCCCGTCACGAACCGTTATCTGCGCGCCGAGGACGGTCGACACCGCGTCCAGTAGCGCACCTTCCACCTGTGCTTTCACCCCGGACGGATGGACCGGGACACCGACGTCCACCGCGGCGGTCACCTTGCGTACCCGCCGGGCGGCCGGGTCGACGGTGGCCAGGACGGCGATCGCCGAGCCGTAGTCCAGATGACAGGCGACCCCGGACGGTGACGGATGCGCGGCCGCGGCGGCGTCCAGCACCGTGCGCAGCCGCGAGCCGTCCGGCAGCAGACGGCGCCGGAACTCCACCGGGTCGTGACCGCCGGCCTGGGCGATCTCGCTGAGGAAACACTCCTCGGCGTAACCGAACTGTCCCGCGTAGACGCCCCGCCAGAAGCCCGTGCGGATCGGTGCCGGCCGCAGCGTCACCGTCACGTCGCCGGGCACCGCGTACGGGAAATGGTCCCCGCTGGCCTTGACGACCACCGGACTGGCGAACGGCGGACTGACCGACAACGGCCACGTCACCACCTGATGAGCCCGCCCGGCCGGCAGCCCGCCGGCGCCGAGCGTGGCGGAGAGCCGGTGCACCGACATCGGCCGGTACGAGTCGTGCCGGGTGTCGTCGTCGCGGGTCCACCGCACGCTGACCGGCCGGCCCACCGCCCGCGAACAGGCGACCGCCTCGAACACGGCATCGGTCTCGATCCGCCGCCCGAACCCGCCCCCGGCCAGCGTCGGGTGCACCTGCACCTGGGTCTCCGGCAGCGCGAGCGCCCGGGCCACCTGGGTCCGCACGCCGCCGGGGTCCTGCACGGGCGCCCACACCCGTACGCCCGCGTCGGTGACGTGGACGGTCGCGTTCATCGGCTCCATCGGCGCGTGCGCGAGCAGCGGCAGCCGGTAGATCCGCTGGACGGCCGGGCTTCCCGGAACCGGGGGCAGCGCGGCCTGCAGTTCGTCGAGCCAGACCCGGCTGTCGGCGGCCGGAGCGCCACCGGTCCACGTGACTCTCAGCAGCTCACGGCCGCGCAGGGCGGTGGCGGTCCGGTCCGCGACGACGGCCACGCCACCCTGGCCGGCGCCGGGCGCGGCGAGCCGGATCACCGCCACCACGCCGGGAACCGCCAGCGTGGCGGTGTCGTCGACGGTGCCCGGGGTGGCGCCGATCCACGGCGGCCGGGCGACCACGGCGACCAGGCTGCCGGGCGGGGCCGACTCGGCGCCGTAGCGGGCCCGGCCGGTCACGATGTCGCGGGCGTCCGAGCGCCCGGCCCGGGTGCGGCCGATGAGCCGCCACTCGTCCGGTGGGGTCAGCGTGACCGGGACCGTAGCCGGATCGAGGGCGGCGGCGGCCGGGACCAGGCTGCGGTAGGGCAGCGGGCGGTGGGCGGGGTGTTCGACACGGCCACGGCGAGCCGTGCACTCCTCGGCCGGGACCTGCCAGCGGGCCGCCGCGGCGGCGATCAGCAGGCAGCGGGCGGTCGCCGCGGCGGTGCGCAGCGGGGTGGCCATCTGCCGGCTGGACGTCGAGTTCGCGACCGCCTGCGGACCGTAGGCGGCCGGATCGCCGGGCGCCTGTTCGAGGGCGACGTCGGCGACGCCGACCGCGAGTTCCTCCGCCACCAGGACGGCGGCCATCGTGCGTACCCCTTGGCCGGTGTCGGGTTTGGGAACCGTCGCCGTGATCCGGCCATGACCGTCGACACGCACGAAGACGCTGGGCCGCAGTTGCCGATCCGCGACGGAACGCCCCGTCCGCTGCTCCGCGAGGGCCGACCGCGGCTGCTGATCGCCGAACGAGACCGGCACCGCGACCACCAGCGCCGCGCCCAGGAACCCGCGCCGGGTGATCGTCATCGGTCCTCACCCCGGGCGATCTCGGCGGCCCGCCGCACCGCGGCCCGGATCCGCGGATAGGTCCCGCAGCGGCACACGTTGTCGCGCAGCGCCTGGTCGATCTGCGCGTCGTCGGGATCCGGGATCCGCGCCAGCAGCGCCACGGTGCTCATGATCTGCCCCGGCTGGCAGTAGCCGCACTGCGCCACGTCCAGCTCCAGCCACGCCCGCTGAACCGGATGATCGTCCAGTCCCTCGATCGTCGTGATCCGGCCGGCCGCCGACTCCTCGACACTGCGCACGCACGGCCGTGCCGCCGCCCCGTCGATCAGTGACACGCACGCGCCGCACGCGCCGACGCCGCAGCCGTACCGCGGCCCGGTCAGCCCGAGCTCCTCCCGCAAGGCCCAGAGCAGCGGCGTGTCCCCGGGAACGTCCACCACCCGGTGCCTGCCGTTGACGTGCAACCGGTACCGGCTCAAGTCGGCCTCCATCGACGTGCGCCCATTGTTCAGCCCGTTGGACATCGACCATACTCAGCCCCGTGGCAAATGAAACACCGTTTCGCAGTGAGCGTGCGCTGATCCTCGCCGTGCCCGCGGTCGCGGTGCTCACCGGCCTGGTGTGGCTGCTCGGCCAGGGCCTGAACGACGTCACGCTGCGGCCCGACCAGGGCGCAAGCTGGTATTACTGGCAGCTTCCCGAACCCACGGCGTGGACCCGGCTGTCCGCCTGGTTCGGGTACGCGGCCCACCAGATCGTCTCCTGGGGCCTCATCTGGTGGGCGCAGACGCACACCCGCCGCTACACCCGTGGCCTGAAACGGGTCAACGTGGCCGCCCTCGCCGCGAACCTCGGCTTCATCGGCCTGCACGAATCGCAGACCCACCTGTTCTACGACGGCCTCGCCCAGGACGTGTCCATCTTCAGCTCGCAGGGCTCGGTGGTGCTCCTGCTGGTCGTCGTCCTGCTCATGGAGAACCGGCGGCGCGGCCTGGTCGCCGGCAAACCCGTCCCGATCCCGGCCGCCGTCATGGACTTCGCCCGCCGCTACCACGGCTACCTGTTCAGCTGGGCGATCATCTACACGTTCTGGTACCACCCGATGGTCACCACCAGCGGCCACCTGATCGGCTTCTTCTACATGTTCCTGCTGCTGGTCCAGAGCAGCCTGATGTTCACCACGGCACACACCAACCGCTGGTGGACGGTCAGCCTGGAACTGATGGTGGCCGTGCACGGCACCCTCGTCGCCGTGATGAACTCCGGGCCGGACGGCGCGTGGCCCAAGTTCCTGTTCGGCTTCCTGGCCGTCTTCGTGATCACCCAGATGCACGGCCTCGGCCTCGGCGCGGCCACCCGGTGGTCGGTCTTCGCCGGCTATCTCGCGCTTCTTCTCTATGTGTACGCCGGACGCGGCCTGCAACACGTCCACGAGGTCCTGCGCGTACCCATGGCCGAATACCTCGTGATGGCGGTGCTGGTCCTCCTGCTGTGGCCGGTCGCCGCGGTGTGGCAGCGGCGGCGGCTCTCCCGGCGTTCGGTTGATCAAGCGCGCCTATGATGGCGTGATGCTCGATCCCGCCCTTCTCCAAGCCGCCGAGGCCGCCGACGGCTTCATGCCCGCCGACGAGGGCCGGGCGCTCGCCGGGGCGGCACTCGCCGTCACCGTCGACGGCCCCCTGCTCGAAGTCGGCAGCTACCTGGGCAAATCGGCCCTGTACCTGGCCGCCGCCGCCCGGCCGCGCAAGACGACCGTCGTCACCGTCGACCACCACCGCGGCTCCGAGGAACACCAGGCCGGCTGGGAGTACCACGACCCCACGCTCGTCGACCCGGCCGTCGGGCTGATCGACACGCTGCCCGGCTTCCGGCGTACGATCGCCGCCGCCGGCGCCGAGGACGTGGTCACCGCCGTGGTGGCCCGCGCCGAGGACTTCGCCCGGATCTGGGGCACCCCACTGGCGTTCCTCTTCCTCGACGGCAGCCACACCGACGAGTCCGCCCAGCGCGACCTCGCATGCTGGGCGCCGCACCTGGCCGTCGGCGGGATCCTGGCCATCCACGACGTCTTCCCCGACCCCGCCGACGGAGGCCAGGCCCCCTACCGCGTCTACCGGCAGGCGCTGGCTACCGGTTCCTACTCGGAGCTTCCCGGTCAGGGTTCGCTGCGGCTGCTTCGACGGGACCGCTGAAGATCTCCGACCGCGGGTGGGCGCCGTGCAGGGCGTCCACCGCCAGCACCACGGCCGCGGCCGTCCAGGTGGTCCGCTCCACCGGCCACCGCACCCCGTCGGTGAGCACCAGACCGGTCCAGTACGACCCGTCCGCCTCCCGCAAATGCTGCATGGCCGCCACCAGCTCGGCGGCGGCGTCCCGGTCCCCGACCGCGTGCAGGGCCAAGGCCAGCTCGCACGTCTCCGCCCCGGTCACCCACGGCCGGTCGGAGACGCAGCGGGCGCCCCGCCCCGGCACCACGAACTCGTCCCACCGGCGCCGCAGCCGCTCCCGCGCCGGCTCGCCGCGCAGCGCCCCGCCCAGCACCGGGTAATACCAGTCCATCGAGAACCGGTCCTTGTCGGCGAACGCCACCGGATGCCGGCGGATCGTGTGCCCGACCAGATCGGCGGCCAGCTCCCAGTCGGGTTGCGGCTCGCCCAGCCGGCCGGCGATCGCCGCACCACAGCGCAGCGCCTGATGGATGCTCGCGTTGCCGGTCAGCAGCGCCACCCGGTCCGGGTCGCCGTCCGGCCCGACGGCCCACCAGATCTCCCCGCCGGGCGCCTGGCACGCGACCGTGAAATCGACCGCCCGGCGCACCGTCGGCCACATGCGCTCCAGGAACGCGTCGTCGCCGGTGCACAACCAGTGATGCCAGGCACCGACCGCAACGTACGCCGCATGGTTGGTCTCCGCGGTCGCGTCAGCGACCACACCGCCCGCCTCGTAGCGCGCCGCCCACGAGCCGTCCGGCCGCTGCGTGCGGCGCAACCAGTCGTAGGCGGCCGCCGCCTTCGCGGCCTGCCCGCCGACGTCCAGCGCCATCGCCGCCTCGACGTGATCCCACGGATCCAACTGCCCGCCGGTGTACCACGGGATGGCCCCCGACGGCTCCTGCTCGGCGGCGATGCCGGCGACCGTGGCGAGAACGTCGTCGGTGCTCAGCACCCCGGGCAGATCAGGCAACGTCACCCGCGGCCACCTCCTCCTCCTTACGGAGGTAGATCACCACGCTCTTTCCGATCAGCGGATTCAGAGCCTGCTCCAGCACGCGGGTCACCGCCGGCTTGTCGACGATGTCCCACACCAGAAGCTTGTGGTACGCCCGGGTCGGCGCGGCGTCGCCGATCGCACACTTCAGCCACCAGTACGGGCTGTGCAGCGCATGCGCGAACCCGTTCCCGGTCACCGTCAGCCCCGCGTCGCGCAGCCGGCCGGACAACTCGTCCTCCTTGTAGATGCGCACGTGACCGCCCTCGTTCGCGTGGTACTCGTCGGACAGCGCCCAGCACACCCACTCCGGCAGCCAGCGCGGCACCGTCACCGCGGCCAGCCCGCCCGGCCTCAGCACCCGCGTCATCTCGGCGATCGCGGTCACGTCGTCCGGGATGTGCTCCAGCACCTCGGACGCGATCACCCGGTCGAAACTGGCGTCCGGGAACGGCAGGGCCAGCAGATCTCCCCGTACGGAGGTGGCGCTCGCCGTCTTCGGCGCCTCCTCGGCCATCTCCATGGCCGCGCACCACTGCCGGGTCGTGCCCAGATCCTTCTCGCTCAGGTCCAGCGCGACGACGTCCGCGCCGCGCCGGTACGCCTCGAAGGTGTGCCGGCCCTCACCGCAACCCAGATCCAGGACCCGCATCCCCGGACGCACGTCCAGCCGGTCGTAGTCGACGGTCAACATGTTGCTCCCCCTACCTGCCCTTCGCGGCGATCGCGTCGGCATACCACTGCGCGGTTCGTACCGCCGTGTGCCGCCACGTGAAGTTCTCGACCGCACGGCGGCGGCCCTCAGCGCCCAGCCTGCGGCGCAGATCCTCGTCATCGAGCAGCCGCCCGATCGCGGCCGCCAGCGCCCCCGCGTCCCCCGGCGGCACGTGCAGCGAAGCCAGCCCGTCCGGCCCGGCCACCTCCGGCAGCGCGCCCGCCGTCGTCACCACCAGCGGCACCCCGCACGCCATCGCCTCCACGGCGGGCAGCGAGAAACCCTCGTACCGGGAAGGCACCGCGGCCACCGTCGCCGACCGGAAGAGATCAGCCAGCTCGTCGTCACTGATCCCGGAGACGAACCGCACCACACCCTCGAGCCCGAGCCGCGCGATCGCCTGCGCGGCCGCACCCTTCGGCCGCGCCGACCCGACGACGACAAGCTCCACCTCCCGCTCGGCGCGCAGCTTGGCCATCGCCTCGATCAGCTCGCTGAGCCCTTTGAGCGGGACATCCGCGCTGGCCACGGCCACGATCCGCGCGCATCGCGGCGCCGTCCCGGGACTGTCCGTCCCGCTCGCGTTCGCCTCGCTGTCCGACACGGAGGCACCCGTCGTGCCGTCGTCGGGTTCGCTTGCGTTCGCCCCGCTGATCAGTGCGGCGGTGTGGGCGGTGCCGTCGTTGGTGTCGCTTGTGTTCGGCGCGCTGTTCGGTGTGGTGGTGGTGTTGTTGGTGTCGCTTGTGTTCGGCGCGCTGTTCGGTGTGGTGGTGGCGTTGCTGGTGTCGCTCGTGCTCGTCGCGCTGTTCGGTGTGGTGGTGTTGTTGGTGTCGCTTGTGTTCGGCGCGCTGTTCGGTGTGGTGGTGGCGTTGCTGGTGTCGCTTGCGTTCGGCCTGCTGTTCGGCGTGGTGGTGTTGTTGGTTTCGCTCGTGCTCGGCGTGGTGGTGGCGCTTGTGATGGTCGCGGCGGTGTCTGTCGTGCCGCCGTCCGTACCGATGCTCGCCGGGGCCGCGCTGTGCGGTGCGGCCGTGCCCTCGCGAGGTGCCGGGCTGAACGTGCCGACGTCGACTCCGACCCCGATGACACGCAGCCGCTCGGCCCGCACCCCGAAGGCCTCGACGATCTCGTCCCGCGCCGCCCCGGAGACCGTGGTGAGCCAGGGCAGCCGCCGTGCCACCCGTCCCTGCATGCGGGTGAACGCATACCACCGCCGCAGCGACAGCCGTCGCTTCCAGTTCGGCGCCGCCGCCAGTTCGAGATCCCGGTCGACCGTGATCGGATGGTGAATGGTCGCCACCACCGGTGTGCCCGACCGGCTCAGCGGCAGAAGCCCGTACCCGAGGCACTGGTTGTCATGCACGACGTCGAACTCGTCGAGCCGCCCCCGAAGATGCAGCCAGGCCCGCAGAGAGAAGGTCAGCGGTTCCGGAAACGCGCCCGTACACATTGCCGCCCACTCGAGGACGTCGATTCCGTCCTTGAACTCCGACAAACCAGGCGTCCGAAACGGATCAGGATCCCGGTAGAGATCGAGGCTGGGCAGTTCGGTGAGCTTCACCCCTTCGTCAAGCTCCGGCAGCGGCGGCCCCGAGATCACCTCGACCCGGTGCCCCAGCCTGACCAGCTCCCGAGACAGGTGCCGGACATAGATCCCCTGGCCTCCGCTGTGCGGTTTGCTCCGATATGACAGCAAGGCGATGCGAAGCGGCTCGGAGATCACCCGATGACCCTAACGAGCGATCACCAAGCTTCCGGCATGGGGATTCGGTCACCCTTGAACCGGACGCCCCTCACTCGGCCGGCATTGCCGGTCATCGCGCTGCTTGTTCGGTTGGTGTTGTGGTCCCTGCGCCGCTCGTTCGGCGGTGTTGCGGGTTTCCTTGCGCCGCTCGTTCGGTGGTGTTGCGGGTGTCCTTGCGCCACTCGCGTGCTGGCGCTGCCGGTCTCAGCGCACTGCCCGTGCGGCTGCCGACCTTCAGCGGAAGACCCACCGCTGGTTGTTGCCGCCCAGGCACGTGGTGACCACGACGGGGCGGGCCGGCCGGGCACCGGAATGGGGATCGGTGAGGCACCGCCCGTTCGAGACGTTCAGCAGCACGCCGTTCTCGAACAGCTGCCACTGTGCCGTGGTCCGGGTGTCACACCGGGTCAGGCGCACGGTCCCGTCACCCACCAGGTTGGCGCACATGTCCAGCACCTCGAGGGTGCGGTCCGAGTTGAGCCGCCAGCGCTGCGGGCTGGTGCCGTTGCAGTCGTCGATGTGCACTTCCTGGTTCTCCTCGGCGTCACCGCCCCGCAGATCCAGGCAGAGGCCGTTGCCGGTGACCAGAAGCCCGCGGCCGGTCGCCACCGCACTGGGCAGAAGCTGAACCGGCGGAGCCGGAGCCACCGTAGTCCTGGAGGCGCTGGGCGCCGCCGAGGCCGGTGCCGAGGCACTGGACGTCGCTCCCTTGGTCGACCGGCTCGGCCCGGGCGGGACGGTCGGAACAGCGCCCTCCCCACCGGCGCCGTCCTCGCCCCGATCAAATTCCCCTGCCGGGCTCTTCCCGGCCGGAACACTCGCCGAATCGGCGGGCCCCACCGCTGCGGGCAGGGCCTGTCCGGGCATGGAAGCCCAGCGTTCCTGATCCCCATCCGGCCGCAGCAGCGCATAACCGGCGACGGAAGCCACCGCGGTGATTCCGGCACAGGCCAGAAGGAGCGGCCGAAGTCGCCGTTTCCCGGATTCCCCGGAAGAACCGGACCCACCAGCGGAGACTACGGGCAACAACTGTGTCGGAGGCTCCTCCGGCGCTCGCTGAGCCGGCCAGGTCGCGGATGACGGCACTGATTCGTTGAGGTCCCCATCCGGTAGAACGAACGGCCGAACCAGCAACGGATCACGATCGTTGTCCCGATCATCGCCCACTTGGCGTCGCCACCCCCCCCGGGTCCAGCACCGGTGACCCAACTTACCGTTATTCAGCTGCGGTCGCGGGGCCCGTTCGGCCGATGTCCCCCAGTCCCTCGACCCCTCCATCCGGTCTCACCCGAGCCCCTGGTCACGCGCCCGTGCCCCGCCCCGACCATCATCGCCGGTGCGCCTCCTCACATCGCCCTTTCGGTCCGTGTCACCCTCTAGGTCCGTGTTGCTCTGTAGGTCCGTAGTGCCCTGTAGATCCGTGTTGTCCTGTCGGTCCGCGTCGCCATGGGGCGGTGCCGGGCTGTGCTGTCGTTCCACGGCTCTGGAGTTGCACGTGGCGGGGAGCGGGCCGCGCGTTCGTCGCGCACGTCCTTGTGTGGCGACGGTGTGCCCCGCCGGGTCGTGTTCGTGCCCGCGGCGCGATGGTGGGCCGCCTGCTCGGGCTTGCGGGCGTGCCCGCGTGTCAGGGACGTCCGAGAACGAGAACGGACCCCCTCTCGACGCTCGGGGTCCGTCCGTCCAAAAGTTTCAAACGCCGTCGACACCGCGCACGTTTCTTGTGCATAGCGAGGGCGGATAGCCGGCTTGTGTTCTCGCCCGGTGCGTGCTGTCTGGTGACGACGCCGCCCCGGGCTTGCGACCCGGGGCGGTTGTGGGGTCAGGCTTTCCAGAATGGGCGTTTCTTTTCCGGCTTGCCGGCGGCGAACGACTCCAAGACTTGGAGGGCGGCTGCCCACCTGTGGTCGAGGGGGTCGTCGCCGCGCAGCAGGGCGATGAGGTCGCGGACCGGCGTGACCTCGGTGTCGGACACCGACTCCAGCAGGACGGCCAGGCGGCTGGCCAGGTCGTCGAGCAGGTCGCGGCGGTCGAGTGCGGGTTGGTGGGCCGCCTCGTGGAGGCGGGCTACCTCGACCGCGACCAGTTCGCGCAGGTCGTCGACCGTCAGGCCGGCGTCTGAGTCGAACCGCAGTTGGGCACGCCTAGACCGGGTGACGGGGCGCGGCCGGATGGAAGGACGCTGTTGCCAGGCGCCGGCCCGCGTCGACTGCTCCGGGGGGATGTCGCTGTCGGGCCCTTCGGATCCGCGGCTCCGCGAGATCTTCGAGGCCGAGGCGGGTCCGCCGGGGAACGGCGGCGCTCCGGCAGGATCTCCGGGCGAAGTGGATCCGCCTGCCGGCGCCCCGGACGCGGGGGCCAGGCTGTCCGGTGCGTCGAAGGCGGGAGCCATGCTGTCCGGGGCAGCACCGCCATACGGGCTCTGGGCCCGCGGTGGCGTAAACCCTGGCCGGCCGGGGGACGGCGCGATCGGCGGCGGAACCGGCGGCATGGAAGCGGGCACCGGAGGCGCCGCCAGGTCGGGGAAGGGCGACGAGGCGACCCCGATGTGCTGTGGCATCGACTCCGGAAGCGCGGGGCTCTCCCATCCGGAGGGCATCTCGACCGGCTGGGTGACCCGGCGGTTCTTGCCGCCCTCGTTCACCACGCGCTCGTCGACCGCGATGTAGGACGTGAAGCGGCAGAGAACCCCGAACCGCAGTGACGTGCCGAGGATCTCGGCTTCGAGGGAGTGGTCACCGGCGGAGTAGGCGTCCTCGAGATCGCGGAGCCTGGCTCGCGCCCACACCGAGGCGACCGCCGGCTCCGAACTCGGGTGCACCGGCACCGCGGTCCGGAACTCCTGATCGTCACGGGTGCGCCCGGTGACGGTCAGTGTGCCCTCGGCGGGGCCGCCGTAACGTCCGGTGATGACCAGCGGCACGCCGGGGTAGAGGCCTGGCAGCCGAGCGGGACTGCGGGTGCCGTCGATCGGTGCGAACCCGTCACCGGTGACGGCGAGACCTGTCACGACCGGCGCGCCGATCCGCCGGTGGATCTGCTCCATCGCCTCGTCCAGCCGATCCTCGCTCTCCACCAGCTCGGCCCGGCCCGCGCCGAGCGCGGCCAGCCGGCCAAGGAAGCCGGTGTTGACGGCCCGGTCGATGCCGACGGTGTGCACCCGGATCGTCCCGATGAGCGGCGAGACCTGCTTGACGATCTGGTCCTCGTTGCCGACCTGGCCGTCGGTGACCAGAACCAGAACACGGTCGCGGCCGGGGCTGTCGGCCAGCATCGCAAGGGCCTCGCTGAGTGGTTTCAGCAGCTCGGTGCCGCCGCGCGCATGGGCGCGGGCCAGGTGTTCAACCGCGCGATACCGGTTGCGGTCGGTGGCTTCGGCGAGACCGGGGCCGAGGTCGGCGGGCCGGTCGACGTCGTGGTCGAAGGTGAGGACGGCGAACCGGTCGCCGGCGGTCAGCGTGTCGATGACCCGGGACGCGGCACGCCGAGCGGCCACCATCTTCCAGCCGCCCATGCTGCCGGAGCGGTCCAGGAGGAGCACCACGTCCTTGGGCCGCGGCGGCGTCGCGGCCTCCGGCGGGAGAATCACGAGCTGGTAGGTGCCCTGCTCGCCGTCCTCGTCGGCGACGGCGACCGCGGACTCGCCCCCGGGCGCGTAGGCGAGCCGGAGAACGAAGTCACGGTCGGCTCGCTCGCCTGGGCTGATCCGCAGCGTCCCACCCTGCTCGGTGACCGTGTGCAGGCTGGATCGAACCTCGCCGAGATCGAGCCCGGCCGGGTCGATGTCGACCGAGAGGGAGAGCCGCAGCGGGTTGGGGAAGCCCGGCAGCAGCACCGGCGGAGTGATGCGCGACGCGTCGGGCACGTCGCCGGTGTCGGCCTGCTGGCCGTCGCCGGTGTAGGGGCCCGGCAGCGGAGTGCCGGGAATGTAGCGGGGGGCCACGACCAGCGGGAAGCGGAAGGTCGCCGCTCCGTCCTCATACGGCAGGGGGCCGACCAGTTGCAGCCGGACCGCCACCCGCTCGCCGGGAAGGATGTTGCCGACCCGCATGGTGAAGACGTCCGGGCGTTCCTCCTCGGCGATCGATGCGCGCCGGCCGGCCGCGATCGCCTGGTCATACTGCTCGCGGGCTGCGCCACGCTCGCGGAGCTCGGCGGTGACGGTGCGGTCGGCGGCGGTCATCGTCATGCCGGTCACCGCGGCCCGATCGGGCAGGGGGAAGACGTAGGTCGCCTCCAACGCGGTGTCGTGCGCGTTGACGAACTCCGAGGTCAGCTCGGTGCGGACGAGCAGGCCACTGATCGCGGCCCGGACGTCGAGACGGTCGAGCGGCAGGTTGCCGCGGTCGGTCTGCAACGTGCCGAGACCCGCGTCGGGCATGGTCCGGTGGCGCTCCAGCTCTGCCGATCCCATCGGGTTCACTGCAATGATCATTCGCTTCTCCCATCGGTGAGCCCGCGTGCCGCGAGCAGGTCGAGCAGGGGACGGGCAGCCGCGGCGATCTCGTCGCGGTCGACGTCGGTGACATGGCGGGGCAGCAGCAGGACGACGCCGCCGCCGAGGGGCACGCCGGTCACCAGGTCGGGTGAGCGCCGGGCCGGTGGTGAGACGGGCTCCAGCTCCAGGGCGCCGACCGTTTCGGCGAGTGCCCGGCGGGTGGAGCCGGCGACCGGCTCGGGATCGGCGGGCGCGGACCTCCAGAAGTCGGGCCGGACCGGCGAGGACGGCGGCGGAGCGGCGCCCGTCTCCAGCAGGCTGTCGGGGATGCGTGCCACCTCGGCCAGCGTCTGCTCCGAGGCGCCGGACAACTCCGCCTGGATCTCGGCGAGGGTGCGCCCGGAAGCCTGCCGCCGCTTGATCGCCACCAGCTGCAACAGGTGACGCGGCCCGTAGAGAACGGTGCGGCCTCGCGTGCCGAGGGGCCGGTCGACCAGGCCGATCGTCGTATACCACCGGATCGACCTGCGGTCGGGCAGCTCCCGGACGCGGCCGTTGGGGGCGCCCGGGTACTCCGCGGCCAGTGCCGCGCTTACCCGCTCGACCAACTGCTCCATCGTCCACATGCCCAGAGAATGACACTGTCATCGTGACAGTGTCAATGGCACAATGGCGGCCAGGACGAGACGGCCGGCGGGCCGGAGGAGGTAGCGCCATGCCGGAGCGAGGCGGAGGTGGCGGCATGAGGGAGCCGGCGAGCGAATCATCGGGCTCAGGTCTGCACTCGTGTCGATGCGGAGCGAAGCGGAGGTGACGGCATGAGTGGGGACGCGATGCCGGGCGGCTTGCGGCTGGTCGTTCTGTCGCACGTCAACGACCCGGCGAAAGTGAGCGTCTATCCGGGCGACCCGCCACCGCGTCTGGAGACCGTGGCTCGCCTGGAGCGGGACGGGTTCTATCTGCAGACGGTCTTCGCCGGTGAGCACACCGGCACCCATTGGGGAGCGCCCGGCCACTTCACCCCGGGTGGGCTGCTGGCCGACGAGCTGACCCCGGAGGATCTGTTCCGGCCGGCGGTCAAGGTCGACGTGCGGGCCTGCTGCGCCGCCGATCCGGGCTATGCGGTGACGATCGCCGATCTGGAGGACTGGGAGCGCCGGCACGGCCGCGTCCCGACCGGCTCGATCGTGGTGCTCTGGACCGGTTGGGAGGAGCGGTTCGGCACCGACGCGTTCCTGCCGCATCCGGGCTTCGCACCGGAGACCGCGCGATGGCTGGCCGACACCGGGCGGCTGGGGGAGCGGGGCGGCACGGGCACGGACGCGTTCAGCCCCGATGTCAGCACCGATTCGAGTTTCGCCGTCTCCCGGATCGTCTACCGGCGCCGGCGGATCAGTCTCGAGGTGCTGGCCAATCTGGCGAGTCTGCCCGCCACCGGAGCGTGGGTGCTCTGTGGCGGGCAGATCAACAAGGCCGGTTCCGGTTCGACCGCCCTGATCTACGGGGTGCTTCCGCCGGCCGGATCCCCGGCGGTGGGCTGATAGGGCTCGCCGTCGATCTTCAAGGTGTAGGGGGCGTATTGAGTCACCGTGCCAGTGGGTTCGTCGTAGGAGACGACCGCTACGACCTTCGGATAATGGCGGAACTTGGCGCTGTCGGCCAGCGGCATCACCTTCGCCTTGCCAGCGGTGATGCCGACCAGCGACACGTGCCAGTTGTGGACGGGTGTCGGGCGCACCTCGGTGGGCGAGTCCCAGCCGTCGAGCGTGTCCCCGCCCAGTTCGGTCGCGCCGACCTTGACGTCCGAGAGGTGCCAGCCGCCGATGTTCACGGCACTGTCGCTGACGTAGCGGAAGCCGAGGATCACCTGCTGCCCGGCGTACTCCTGGAGGTCGTAACTGAGGGTGATGTTCGCGGCCTTGCCGGTGATCGCCTGGCCGAGTGGCCCGTCGATCGTGCGGTCGCCCTTGAGCATCTGATAGGTCGTGCCACCGTCGGTGGAGACCACGACGTATCCGTAGTCGAACCGGTCCTCCAGGCCGTAGGTGGTCTTGAAGCGCAGTACGGGGTCGGTCTCCGGGACGTCGACGGTACGCACCGCGGCCTCGTCGGTGTCCGGGGTGTTGCCGGAGAAGAGCATCTTCGCGTCCAGGGTCCACGCCAGTGGGGTCGGCGGAAGGGTCTTGGCGCCGTCGAAGGTGATCGTCTGCCATTCACGTGGCAGCCGGACGTAATCGGCGCCGTTGGGCGGGGCACCCGGCGTTCCGTAGGCGGAGGCGTTGTCCAGGTTCACCGTCGAGTGGACGCTCGCGGCGGTCACCCGTTCCCGGGGCGTGCCCTTCACGATGCTGCCCGGTTCGTCGGCGATCTTGTCGACGAGTGTCATGGCCTGGAAGTCGTGCAGGACGTCGTAGAGCTTCGTCCCCTCGGGAAGCGCGGCCGCGACGGCGTCCAGGCCGTGGTTCTCCTTGTCCTGATGCAGCGCGGAGTGGATCTCCGTCCCGAAACGGTCGCGCAGGTAGAGCATCAGTTGATAACTGAGGCCGTAATCGGCGAGCAACTCGTCCGGGGAGCCCTCGGCCCACAGATTGAGCGAGTTCGCGGGGCCGCCGCAGTCGCGCGGGTTCGGGTTGAAGGCGGTTTTGACGTTCCCGAAACCCTGGTAGCAGACGAGGTGGTTGTCGAAACCGCGATGGTGCACGCCGGCTTCCGCGTCCACATATCCGGTCAGCGTCTGTGCGTAATCGGCCAGGCCCTCGCTGATCCACACCTCCTCGTCCGGGTCGGTGTAGTAGGCGAGCAGGTGCTGCCACTCGTGGGCGAAGGTCGACTCGTACATCCGGGGCCGGGCCGGGCGGCTGACGCACAGGTCGTCGGACGGTTCGTGCCGCGGATCCGCGCCGGTGCGATGCGCCCAGTCGTAGGCGTCGATCGTGATCACGTTGCGGTCGAAGAGTTCGTTGAGCTGCTCGGAGAAGAAACCCGAGACGTAGGTCTGCCGCTTCGGGAAGTCGTAGTAGTTGTCGTCGCGGATGTTGTCGACCAGTGTGACGGTCCGGCCACCGGCTCCCGTGAAGTCGCCCGGCAGGCCCGCGTTCGTGCCGCTACGCTCCGGTGGGGTGCTGAACGCCTTGGTCTCGCGGGGGTAGATGACCTCGTCGAATTCGCGTACCAGCGCCGTGACCTGGGCGTCGGTGACCTCGGTGGCGTTCTTGCGGCAGTCGTTCTCCGGGAAGGCGATGTCCTTCGCGACCCAGACCTCGATGTGCTCACCGACGCCGCGCAGGGTGTAGTCCTTGCGGTAGACGTCTCCGTCGATCTCGTTGAGGCCGGCCCAGCTGCGGACGGTGCCGACCGGTGGGGTCTGCGTCGCACTCCGCGCGCTGGGCCGTGGCTCGTAACTGGCGATCGGGAGCGGCTCACCGTCGAGGGTGAGCCGGTCCAGGTCCGGTTCCCACGTGTCCGCCTCGAACGGCTCGGCGGATCCGGCCGGGGCCGAGGTCGGGGTAGAGGTCGGGGTCGGGACAACCGATGGCGTGGCCGACGCCGGGCCGGTGAATAGCGGGATGGAAGCGGTTATTGCCGCGAAGGTGGCAAATAGGGTACGCGTCACGTCTCGGCACGCTACCGGTGATCGCCGGATCGTGACGCCAACACCGGCCGTTGTGGATCAGGAAACCTCCCGGCGGAGCACACGAACGGTCCCCAGAATCAGCGGGAGCACCACCCAGACAGCGACCGAGACCGCCAGCCGGGCCCACTCGCCGGAGGTCATGTCCGGCTCGCTCAGCGCCTGCGAGGTGATGTTGAGATCCAGCCATTCAGCCGCCTCGCGGAGACCACGGATGTTCTCACCGAGAATCGTCCAGACCGTCGGAAGGGCGAAGTAGATGACGATCGCCAACGGCGAGTTCAGCAGCAGGGCGCCGAACGCGGTGCCCATCAGCACGAAGATCACCTGGAGGAGCAGGCTCTGCCAGATCAGCGAGGAGTCCAGAGTCCACGAGCCGTCGCCGCCGGTGGCCGAGGCGAGCACGTTCGCCCCGGCCGCCAGCAGCGCGGTCACCGCCGTCGCCGCGAAGGCGATCAGGACGGCTGCGGCGATCTTCGCGAGCATCACCCGGCCACGTGCCGGCGCCAGGGTGAAGGTCCCCAGCGCGGTGCGCTGCGACCACTCGCTGGTCACCGACAGGATGCCCAGCACCGGCAGCAGCACCGCCGACGGCAGGAGGCCGAAGCTGAACAGGATGCCGAAGGTCTGCTCCTCGTCGGCGGACCAGATCAGCATGATCGCCGAGGTGGCCACGGTGGCCAGGCCGATCACGGCGAGCAGCCAGAGCCCGGCCCGGGTGTCGGCGAGTTTGCGCAGCTCGACGAGGGTGAGCCGGGTCAGCGGGATGGGTTCGGTGGCGGCCGCCGCAGGGGCGGCCGGCACGGTGGAGACGGATGCGGTCGCGGTCATCGGGAAACCTCCGGAGACAGGGTGGTCACCGGCGCGACGATCGCGGCCGGGACGGCGAGGACAGGGGTACGAGGGACTGCCCGGCGCGGGGCCGCGCCGGCGGGGACGTGCCGATGTGCGGTGGCGACGCCGGTCATCGGGCCGCCGCCCCGGACTCCGCGCCGGAGGTGAGCCGTAGGAACATCTCCTCCAGGCCACCGGATCCGGCCGGGCGCAGTTCCAGCAGCACCACCCCGGCGGCCGCGGCGGCCTGGCCGATGGTCCGCGGATCAGACGGGACCAGGACGCTGCCGTCGGTCGTCGGGGAGCCGGTCAGCCCCATCCGCTGCAGCAGCGACTCGAGGGCGGCCGGATCCGACGCCCGGACCAGGGTTCCGGCGGCGCCGAGCAGATCCGCCTTGTCACCTTCGGCCAGGATGCGACCGTTACCGATCACCACGAGCCGGTCCGCGATGACCTCCACCTCGCGCAACAGGTGCGAGGAAAGCAGGACGGTTCCGCCCCGGTCGGCGAAATCACGCAGCAACCCGCGCATCCAGTGGATGCCCTCCGGGTCCAGTCCGTTGGCGGGCTCGTCCAGGATCAGCACGGCCGGGTCGCCGATCATGGCGTAGGCCAGGCCGAGCCGCTGCCGCATGCCCAGCGAATAGGCCCGTACCCGCCGTTTCGCCGGCGTGCCGCCGAGCCCGACCCGCTCCAGCCGGGCGCTCACCCGGTCGGTGTCCAAACCCATGGTGAGCGCGGCCAGCGCCAGCACCTCGCGCCCGGTGCGGCCGGCGTGCTGCGCGGACGCGTCGAGCAGCACGCCGACGTGCCGTCCCGGGTTGCCGAGCCGCCGGTAGGGGACACCCGCCACGGTGGCCCGGCCCGAGGTCGGCGGCGTGAGGCCACAGATCATTCGCATCGTCGTGGACTTGCCGGCGCCGTTGGGCCCGAGAAAGCCCGTCACCGTCCCCGGTTCGCAGATGAAGGACACATCGTCGACAGCACGCTGCGCCCCGTACGCCTTGGTGAGGTTCTCGACCGAAATCATGTGACACAGCGTGCGGGCCGGACGGAGGGGGCCGCTTCGGCCGACGGTCGATGTCCGCGAACCTTCGTCGATACCGGCACTACGACTTTGGTCGGTATCGGCCGGAGGCAGGCCGCCCGTAGAGTCGGCGCCGTGGAGCGATCGCTGACGGAATACCGCTGGTTGTGGCCGTCGGCGCTGGCCGCGGACCCGGCGGGACCGGTGCCGGCCCGTCGGTCCACGCGCGATTGGATCGTCGACGTCCACTGTTTCGTCTTCGCTTTCGGCTTCACCGTCCTGCTCACCGTCGACCTGCTCGGGCCGCATCCGTCGGTGGCGATCCAGTGGCTGGGCACCTCGACGTGGTCGACGATCGCGGACGGTGTGATCAGCGGGATCGCCGCGATCGGCCTGTGGTGGCGGCGCAGATTCCTGATGCCGTTGGCGATCTTCGTCGGCCTGTTGTCGTTCGTCTCGATCGCCAGCTGGGTGACTCAGTTGATCATGGTGTTCACCGTGGCCGTGCACCGCCGGTTCGCGGTGCTGGCCGCCTACATGGGCCTCACCGTCGCGGGAAACGCGGTGTTCGCCCTGGCGCGACCCGAGTACGGCGTCACCGTCTGGGATACGTTCGGCTGGGGCATGGCCATGGCGACGATCGCGGCGCTGTGGGGGATGCTGGTCCGGTCCCGCCGCCTGCTGATGCTCACCTGGCGGGAACGGGCCGACCGCGCCGAGGCCGAGCAGCAACTACGGATCAGTCAGGCCCGTGCGCTGGAGCGCACCCGGATCGCCCGCGAGATGCACGACGTCCTGGCACACCGGATCTCCCTGCTCAGCCTGCACGCCGGCGCGCTCGAGTTCCGGCCCGGCGCGCCACCGGAGGAGATCGCCGCGGCGGCCGCCGTGGTCCGTGCCAGCGCTCATCAGGCGTTGCAGGACCTGCGGACGGTGATCGGGGTGCTTCGTGCCGGCCAGTCCGACGAACAGGAGGCCCCGGAACGGCCACAACCCACGCTTCGTGAGCTGACCACGCTCGCCGGCGAGTCCCGCTCCGCGGGGAACCGGGTGCGGTTGACGTCGACGGTCGATCCGGAGACTGTGCCGGTGTCGGCCGCGCGGGACGCGTACCGGATCATCCAGGAAGGTTTGACGAACGTGCGCAAGCATGCCCCCGGAGCGTGCGTGCATGTCGTGGTCGGCGGCGCGGCCGGTGAGGGCATCACCATCGAGATCCGTAATCCGTTGCCGGTGACCGTCCCGGCTTCGCCCATCCCCGGCACCGGGGTCGGGCTGATCGGCCTCGGGGAGCGTGCCCGGCTGGCCGGCGGGCGGCTCACTCACGGCCGGGAGGGTGACGACTTCGTGCTCAGCGCATGGCTGCCGTGGTCGGCATGACCGCCGTCAGGGTGCTCATCGTCGACGACGATCCGCTGGTCCGCGCCGGTCTGTCGATGATCCTCTCCGGGGACGCGGAGATCGCCGTGGTGGCCCAGGCGGCGGACGGGGCCGAGGTGCCGGCCGCTGTCGCGCGGCACCGGCCCGACGTCGTACTGATGGACATCCGCATGCCCGGCGTCGATGGGCTGGCCGCCACCGAGGCGCTGCGCCGCCGGCCAGGAGCGCCTGAGGTGCTGGTGCTGACCACGTTCGACGCCGACGAGTTCGTGTTGCGGGCGTTGCGGGCCGGGGCGAGCGGCTTCCTGCTCAAGGACACGCCACCCGGGCAGATCCGGGATGCGGTGCTACGGGTCGCGCGGGGAGAGGCGACGTTGTCACCGACTGTGACACGCCAGTTGATCGCGCACGTCGCGGCGGGGGTACGACCCGAACGCAGCCGTGCCGCGGAGCTGTTGGACCGGTTGAGCGTGCGTGAGCGGGAGGTCGTGATGGCGGTCGCGCGGGGATGTTCCAACGCGGAGATCTCGGCGGCGCTGCACATGTCGGTGCCTACGGTGAAAGCGCACGTGTCGCGCGTGCTGACGAAACTTGATCTCAACAACCGGGTGCAGGTGGCGCTGCTCGCCCACGACGCCGGTCTGGTTTGACTTCTCCCCCAGCTGAAGGACTGTTGGTAAGCGACCGAACCGGCTGGACGGATTGCATGGACGTCGATGTTAGGCCCCAGGTCAGTGGCTTGGTCAGCGCAGCCCCGCTGTCTGATCTGCGAGTTGCCCGACCGAGTTCCGAAGGGCCGGGCTTCCACGAAGGTATTCGGTGAATCCCCCCACGTCGCGCCGACGCGGGCCGGGCGACCCCGTTCCAGACGCCCCTTCGTCACCTCGGGGCGGGTCCGGCGTGACCGTGCGCTGGACGCCGCCCGTCGCCCGGTGCGGGGCGCCGCGAGACACGTTCGGCGCGGTTGCGTCTCGGATGTCGGGCGTCATCCGGTGCGGGCCCGGCGGCGAGGCACGTTCGGCGCGTCGATTTGGGGAGACGCACCGGGCGTGCGCAAGGCGGCGCCCATCACCTCGAAAGCGGACAGGAGGCCGGATCGCCGTGGAAGGAGGTTCACCGGGCCGGATGACCCGACTCGATCGGGTTCCGGTGGAAGTCACTCGAAAAGCGAGTGCTTGCGGCCACCCTCAGCGCGTGCGCGAGCCCGACGGCGCAACTGGATCACCACGATGTCGCCGGCCGCGAACACCGCCCAACCGGCCAGCAGCCAGCCGGGAACCGTCCAGCCCGCGCGGAAGAGGAGGACCGACAAAACGGTGCACACCACCAGACCGAACAGGGCCAGGACCAGCCGCAGATTGAGCGGACTGTACGGCTCCTCCACCGTCCCGCGGCGGCCTCGGGGTTGCGCTCCGATGGGCATCACGGCAATCTACCCAACCTCGCGAAGGCGGAAACACGAGGCTCGACGCGGAATCAAGATCGAAATTTCTCTATATCGCTCGTCCGTTGTGGAAGACATGATGGAGGGCGGTCATCGATTCACCATCGATTCGACACGGGAGGCGCCATGTCCCAACCGGAGCGCAAGCTCGGCACGTGGCCGATCTTCGTCATCGCGGTCTCCGCCATGACGCCGCTCACCGTCGTGGCCGGCGCCCTGCCGCTGGGCTACGGCTCGGTCGGCGAGAAGGGCATTCCGGTGGCGTACATGCTGGTCGCCGCGGTGCTGGGGATCTTCACGGTCGGGCTCGCGGCGATGGCGAGACATGTGCCCAACAGCGGCGCCTTCTACGCGTACGCATCGATAGGTCTTTCTCGTCCGGCCGGTGTGGGCACCGCTTTCGTGGCGCTGCTCGCCTACAACGCGATGCAGATCGGTCTCTACGGCGCGTTCGGTGTGGCCGCGCACAACGCGCTGGCGATCTTCGGGCTGGAGATCTCCTGGATCGTCTGGGCGCTGCTCGGCTGGGCCGTGATCGCGGTGCTCGGCCGTCTCGACATCGACCTCAACGCCCGCATCCTCACCGTTCTGGTGTGCGCCGAGGTGCTGGTCGTCCTGGTCTTCGACGCGGTCATGCTCGGCAACCCGGCCGGCGGCACGGTCACCTTCGACACCCTCAACCCGGCGCTGATCGCCAGCGCGGGCGGGGTGTCGCTGTTGGTCGCGGCGATCGCTGGCATGGTGGGTTTCGAGGCCCCGCTCGTGTACGCCGCGGAGGCCCGTGACCCCCGGCGTACCGTGGCGCGGGCGATCGGTCTGACACTGCTTGTCGCGGCGGTGCTCTACGGCGGCACGGCCTGGGCGATGTCGGTCTCCGCCGGCCCGGATCAGATCGTCGCGGTCGCCGGCGCGCACCTCAACGACCTGTTCTTCTTCCTGCCCGAGCCCTACCTGCCGTCGGTGCTCGTCGACCTCGGCCGGATCTTCTTCGCGACCAGCCTGTTCGCCGCGATGCTGGCCTTCCATCACACGGTCGCACGCTACGGTCTGACCGTCGCCCGCGAGGGTGTCCTTCCGCGTGGCCTCGCGCGTACCCGGGACGGTGTGCCGGTGGCCGCCTCGACGGCGCAGTCCGCGCTGGCGCTCGCCGCACTCTTGATCTTCGCGGTGGCCACCTGGAACCCGACGATCGACCTGTTCCTGTTCGGCACCGTCTCCGGTGGCCTCGGCGTGCTCATCCTCATGACCATCGCCTCGATCGCGGTGGTGCGATTCTTCCGCCGCAACCGGCATGGTGAGACCACCTGGCGCAGCGCGGTGGCGCCCTGGATCGCCGCGGTGTTCCTGTCGATCGTGCTGCTGCTCAGCGTGGCCTTCTTCAGCGAGCTCCTGGACTCCGACAACGTTCTCAAGATCTGGTCGCCGACGCTGCTGTTCCTCCTGGCCCTGATCGGCGGCATCGTCTGGGGCCGCAAACTGCGACAGACCCACCCCGAGGTGTACGCGGTGATCGGCACCGGTCAGCCGCCCCTGCCACCGGGTGAAACCGTGCCGCCCGCCCCCACCGCCCACGAGCTGCGTACCGGCGAGCCGTCCGGCGCAGACCGTGGAGTCCGTGCGGAGGCCGCCGCGACCTCGGGGACGGACGCCACCGCCCGGGCGGATGCCGAGGCGCCGGGTTCAGGGGCTCGAGCAGCGGTCGCGGGTGAGCCGGCGGAGGGCGCCGGTCTGCCGGCGAGCGCGCCGCGGGGTGAGACCCACGAGGAGACGGCGAGCGGGGAGGACACCGGTCGTGCGGTGCCGGCGAGTGTGCGACCGGACGTGGACGCCACCAGCCAGGGCGAGGCCACCGACGGGGGTCCGGCCGATGAAACAGCGCAGACGGCACGGCGGAAGGATGCGGCACCGGACGCTGAGCATGCGGGGCGTGCGGCCGGAGAACGGACAGGCCGGTCCGCGAGCGCAGCCGGACCGGCGGTGGTGACCGGGCGTCCGCACGTGGACGGGCCGTCAACACCGCCCGCGGCCGGGAGCGACGCCGCGGCTCCAGAACCCGTGTCCCAAGTCGGGGGCGCCAGCGAGCCGGCTCCGATGGCGACGGCCGGGAACGAAGACGGAAGCGTGGCCGGTTCGGTGGCGACCGCCGGGAACGAGAGCGGAAGCGCGGTGGCCGGGAACGAGATCGGAAGCGCGGCGGGCGGGAACGAGATCGGAAGCGCGGCGGCCGGGAACGAGAGCGGGACCGGGGCAGTTCCGGCGGCGACGGCCGGAGACGAGGGTGCGAGCGGGACGGTTCCGGTGGCCGGGAGCGGCACCGCCGGGACGCCACGCCCGGCTCCGCGGAAACGGGCGCCCCGGAGACGTGCCCCGACCGAGCCTGGTGGGAGCGCGGCGCCCGGGCCCGCAGGCGGAGGTACGCCGGTCGAGGGCGCGGCCGCGGGGACTCCGGCGCCCCGCCGGTCTCCTCGGAGAAGGTCGCCCGGCGGCACCGCCGGTACTGGGACGTCACCGGCCGGGACCGTCTCCGAGAACGGGTCCGCGGATTCGCCCGCCGGACCGGAACCGGCTGCCCGCGCACCGAGAACCGGGCGTACGCCGTCGTCTTCCGGGGGTTCGCCATCGGGATCTCGCGGCACTCCGCGGCGGACGCCGCGGCCCCGCGGTCCCGAGGCGCCGGATGATTCCCCGGCGGCGGACGGACCGGAGAGCGATCGCTGATGGGAGGGGCGGGCGTCGCTGGTGGCTCGTCATCGGGATCTCGCGCCGCTTCGCGTCCGTGCGGTTCTGAGCCTTCACAACCCGGGGTTGATCACGCTGGGCGTGAAACCAGGCGGTTCGATCGCTGTTGTCGCTGGGCCGGGTGACGGGGCTGGTGCGTGTGCATCAGCCTCGTCACCATCGGGCTCGTCGGGGGTTGTCTGCCCCCGATGGATGCCTGTGACGTCGACGCGTTCTTGGAAGTGAAGTCCGTTTCTGAGTCTGACGCCGGGACCTGACCCGGAAGGGTCACTCACTGTTGCTACGAGTACGCCGGTCAGAGTTTCTGTCTCCCTGACGAGGTCCCCGGGCACCAGGCCGTGGCCATCCGTGTCGGGTGAGAGGTGGCTGGGTGCGGAGCCGGCCGCCGGGTCCGGCGGCACCCGAGGGCGGGGCCGCTCGGCCGGCCTGCCCGGCTACCGATCTCAGCCCGGCGGGCGCGGCAGAGGCCGGCGTGGCGGTGGGATCGCGTTTGCGGGCGGGGCGGGCGGAGTTGACGGGACGAGGTGCCGCGTACCGGAAATTGATGGCACGCGAACCTCGGCCACGATGGTTCTTTCTACTGTTCGGCGTGCTGCTGGTCGGAGGCCGGATGGGCGCGGAGGCTGCCGGCGTGGGCCTTGAGGGACGGGTCGCGACTGGATTTGATCAGGCTGGCGACGGTGGTGACGATCAGGATGCCGATGATCACGCCGAGGGAGACGGCGGTGCTGACCTCGGGGACGGACTCGCTGATGTCCTTGTGGGCCCAGTGCAGGACGAGTTTGACGCCGATGAAGGCCAGGATGATCGACAGGCCCGTGGACAGGTAGACCAGGCGGTCCAGCAGGCCCTTCACCAGGAAGAACAGGGCGCGCAGGCCGAGCAGGGCGAAGGCGTTGGCGACGAAGACGATGTATGCCTCCTCGGTCACGCCGAAGACCGCGGGGATGGAGTCGAGGGCGAAGAGCAGGTCGGTGCCCCCGATGGCCAGCAGGACCAGGAAGAGCGGGGTGAACATGCGCTTGCCGTCGACGCGGGTGATCATCTTGCCTTCGACGTAGTCGTCGGTGACCGGCAGGAAGCGGCGGCCCGCGCGGACCAGGGCGTTGTCGTCGACGCTGGGATCCTCGTCGCGGTGGCGGAAGAGCTGGAACGCGGTGTAGAGCAGGATCAGGCCGAAGACCAGGAACATGAACGAGAACATGCTCAGCAGGGCGGCACCCAGTGCGATGAAGATCACCCGGAGGATCAGCGCGATGATGATCCCGAAGGTGAGCACCTCCTGCTGGTAGCGCTCGGGCACGGCGAACGTCGACATGATGATCACGAAGACGAAGAGGTTGTCGACGGAAAGGCTCTTCTCGACGATGTACCCGGCGAAGTACTGGGTGCCGAAGTCCCAGCCGACGATGCTTCCGAAGACGATGCCGAACGCGATCGCGACGGCGATGTAGAAGATTGACCAGGCGGCGGCCTCACGGAAGCCGACGACGTGTGGACGGAGCACCCCGAGCGTCAAATCGAGGGCGAGCAGGGCGACGATGACACCGATGGTGACGGTCCACCCGAGCGCGGAGACCTCAAGCATGCTTCAGAGGATCTCGGAAGATTCTGCAAGCATGCTGAGAAATCGATAGGGTCAGGCCACCTGGAAGGACCTTTTCGCCAGTCCCATCCAGAATCCGTCGATCGGCTGCTCAGGCGCCTGCGACGGATCTTCGGACGCGCCCAGGGTGAGGAACATCGGGGCGAAGTGCTCGATGGTCGGGTGGGCGTAGGGCATGCCGGGGGCACGGTCGCGGAAGTCGGCGAGCTCGTCGACGGCGCCGCGGGCGAGGGTCTCGGCGGCCCAGGCGTCGAACTCCCGGGACCAGCCGGGCGCGGCCGCCTCGGGACGCCAGTCGCGCAGGAACGGCAGACCGTGGGTGGTGAAGCCGGAGCCGATGATGAGCACACCCTCGTCGCGCAGCGGGGCCAGCCGGCGGCCCAGGTCGAGCAGCCGGTCCGGTTCGAGGGTGGGCAGCGACATCTGGAGCACCGGGATGTCGGCGTCGGGATACATGATGGTGAGCGGAACATACGCACCGTGATCCAGGCCGCGGTCGGTGCGGGCGACGGTCTCGGTGTGCGGCATCAGCGCGGCGACTTCGTCGGCCAGTTCGGGAGCGCCGGGCGCACCATACCGAACCTGGTAGTAGCGGGGCGCGAATCCGCCGAAGTCGTAGACGAGCGGGACGGTCTCGGTGGCGCCGAGCATCAGGGGCGCGGACTCCCAGTGTGCCGAGGCCATCAGGATCGCTTTCGGCCGGGGGAGGCCGGCGGCGAGGTCGCGCAACTGTGCCGCCCAGACGGGGTCGTCGACGAGGGGCGGGGCGCCGTGGCTGAGGAAGAGAGCGGGCATCCGCACGATGACCTCCGTTGAAGCTTCAACTTTTACACCACGCTACGGCGATTTAGTTGATTGTGCAACTAGTTACCGAAAGTAGCGATAGACAATTGAAGATTCATCAATATTTACAGACTTCACAAGCGTTTCCAGGTTTCGTGATCGTTAACTGAAACGCCTGTCTGTGACTGTGATCCACATTGCCCTAAGTGGACGGAGCTTTAGTCCCTTCTGGAAGTTGCGTTGATCGTCTAGAGCTGGCAGGCTTCCAGCGTCGCGCCGCGGGGAGCGCTATGTAATTGCTTTCGTGAAGGTCACCCTCATTTCTCATGAGCGGGCACCCTCCCCCCATGGCGTCGGAAGGAGAATCGGGAGTGGCGTCGCCGCCGCAGTTACCACCCGCAGATGATCTCTATCTCACCGCTCACGACACGATTCGCGGCAAGTCCCTGCTGTCACCGGCCACCCTCGGCCTCGGTCTCGGCACGGCCCTGCTCGGCGAGTTGATGTTGTGGCGGCGGATCGATCTCGTCGAGACCGAGCTCGTCGTGATAGACGAGCGGCCGACCGGGGACTCCGCCAGCACCGCGGTGCTCGAGCAGATCCTGCGGGAGGCCGGCCGGCACGGCGTCCGCAACTGGCTCGCCTACCTCTCCACCGGCATCGCCACCGATCTGGTCGAGCGCCGTCTCTCCCGGGCCGCCCTGATCAAGCGGGTGGAGAAGCGCGGACTGCTCGGCGGAACCAAGGTCTCCTTCGTGCCGGCCGACTCGATGACCGCCGGCTGGCCGGCCACCCGGATCCGTACCAAGGTCACCCGGGACGAGCCCCTGGACGTGGCCGACCTGCTGCTGGCCGGCCTGATCCTGGCGACCGGCCTGGACCAGCACGTGCTGGCCACCCTGGAGGCCCGGGACCGGGCGGCGCTGTTCGACCAGTTCCGCAGGCTCTTCCCGGTGATGTTGCAACAACTCGTGTCGCAGGCCGAGGCGGCGGTCGGGGACGCCGTCATGGCCCGCCGCGCCTAACTCAAACCCCCCTACCTGTGGAGCAATCTGTGTCCTATTCCGGCACAAAACCCCCTGAAAGCCGTGTGTCCGACGCGCTGGCGCAGAACCGGCTCGGCGTCGCGGCGGTCGTCTTCTTCGTCATGTCGGCGGCCGCCCCGCTCACCGTGGTGGCCGGCGTGGTGCCCACCGGCCTCGCGGTCACCGGGCTGATCGGCATCGCCATCGCCTTCCTGGCGGTCGCCGTGGTCCTGGCGATCTTCTCGGTCGGCTACGTGGCGATGGCCCGGCACATCTCCAACGCGGGCGCCTTCTACGCGTACGTGTCGCAGGGGCTCGGCCGTCCCCTCGGCGTCGGCGCCTCGTGGGTGGCCCTGCTCGCGTACAACATGTTCCAGGTCGCCTCGTACGGTGGCTTCGGCGCGATCGCCCAGCCGCTGTTCCTGGACTGGTTCGGCGTCGACACCCCATGGTGGGTGCTGGGCCTGGCCGCGTGGGCGCTGGTCGCCGTCCTCGGCGTACGCGACGTCGCCGTCAACGGCCGGGTGCTGGCCACCCTGCTGGTCGCCGAGATCCTGCTGACCGTGGTGTTCGCGGTTGCCGAGGTCACCACGGACGGCTTCACCGCCTCGTCCGCGCCGCTCGACCCGTCCACGCTGACCGGTGCGGGCGCCGGCGCGCTGCTGGTCATGGCGATCACCGGCTTCGTCGGCTTCGAACAGTCGGTGGTGTTCAGCGAGGAGTCGCGCGACCCGCGGCGTACCGTCGCGCGGGCCACCTACATCGCGATCGCGCTGATCGCGGTGCTCTACGCCTTCGCCTCCTGGGCGATGATCTCCGCGGCCGGCGCCGACAAGGTCGTGGAGCGGGCCGGCGCCGAGGGCCCGGAGCTGTTCTTCAACCTGGCCGCCGGCCCGCTCGGCGGCACCGCCCTGCACCTGGGCCACGCGCTGTTCCTGACCTCGCTGATCGCGGCGATGATCTCGTTCCACAACATCATCTCGCGGTACATGTTCTCGCTCGGCCGGGAGGGCGTGCTGCCGCGCCTCTTCGGCCGCACCGTGCCCGGCACCGGCGCACCGAAGAACGGCTCGCTGGCCCAGTCGGTGGTCGGCCTCACGGTCATCGTGGTCTACGCCGTGATGGGCTGGGACCCGCTGGTCCAGCTCTTCTTCTGGGGCGGCACCGGCGGCGGCCTCGGCGTGCTGCTGCTGGTCACCCTCACCGCCTTCGCGGTGATCGGCTTCTTCGCCCGCCACCCGGAGGGCGAGGACGTCCTGCACCGGGTGATCGCCCCGGTGATCGGCGCGGTGCTGCTGCTGGTCATGTCCTACCTGGCGATCGACAACATCGCCACGCTGCTCGGCGTCGAGCCCGGCAGCACGCCGGCGCTGGTGGTGCCGCTGTCGTTCGCGGTGCTGTTCGCCGCCGGCGTCCTGTGGGCCTTCTACCTGCGCGCCGCCCGGCCGCAGGTCTACGCCGGCATCGGCCTGGGCGCCCGCAGTTCCGCCACCACCGGCGGATTCTCCGCCGCGCTCAACGAGGAGAGCAACCGATGATCCGGTCAGCACGTCAGGACGAGATCCCGGCCGTCGGCGCGCTGATCTCGCACGCGTTCGACGACCTGGCGGCCAACAACTACCTGGTGCCGGTGCCGGCCGACCGGGAGCGGGTGATGGCGGACTTCTTCACCCTCTACACCGAGCACGCGTACGCCTACGGCCGGGTGGACGTGATCGACCACGCCGACGGCGGGCTGGCGGCCGCCGCCGTCTGGTTCGACCGTGTCAACGAGATGCCGGAGCCGCCGCGGTACACCGAGCGGCTGACCGAGCTGGCCGGCGAGCATCTGGAGCGGTTCCACGCCCTCGACGAGGTGTTCGACAAGAACCACCCGCACGAGGAGCACTGGCACCTGGCGTTTCTGGCGGTCCGCCCGTCGGAGCAGAGCCGGGGCCTCGGTGGGGCGCTGATGCGGCACACCCACGAGCAGCTGGTGGCCGAGGGCGTGGCCGCCTACCTGGAGGCGACCAACGCGAACAACGTCCGGCTCTACCAGCGGCACGGGTACACGCCGATGACGCCGTTCGAGATCTACCTGCCGGACGGGACACCGTTCTACCGCATGTGGCGAGCTGTCTGAAAAGGATCACCTGCTGGGGGCGCGGACCCGTGGGGTCCGTGTCCCCAGGAGTATTGACGCGGCAGCACGAGCGTAATTACATCGAAACCAGGTCCAACGCAGCGTTGCCGACCGGTTACCCGCGGCTGGAGCATCGCCGGCGGGAGGGGTGCGCATGGCTGACAACGCTCGAGTGAACCCGCTGGTCCCACGGGGCAGTTCCGCGGAGCGGCCGTTCGACGTGTTCATCACCCCGGAGAACGCCGGCTGGGACTACTCCGGGCTGCGGGTGGCGCGCCTGCCGGTCGGTGGCCGGGCCCGGTTCACGACCGGTGACGACGAGATGCTCGTGGTGCCGCTGTCCGGCGGCTGTGACGTGGCCTGCGACGACGAGCGGCTCACCCTGACCGGGCGGCGGTCGGTGTTCTCCCGGGTCACCGACTTCGCCTACCTGCCGCGGGACTCGCTCGTGACGCTGCGCGCGCCGAACGGCGGACGGTTCGCGCTGCCGGCCGCCCGGACCGGGCACAAACTGCCGTTCCGGTACGGCGCCGCCGAGGACGTGCCGGTGGAACTGCGCGGCGCGGGCCAGGCCAGCCGGCAGGTCAACAACCTCTGCACGCCGGACTCGTTCGAGACCGACCGGCTGATCGTCTGCGAGGTCCTCACCCCGGGCGGGAACTGGTCGTCGTACCCGCCGCACAAGCACGACGAGCAGTGCGACGGGGAGAACCCGCTGGAGGAGATCTACTACTTCGAGGTGGCGGCGTCCCCGGCCGGCGGCAACGGCTGCGGCTACCAGCGGGTGTACGGCCACCCCGACCGCCCGATCGACGTGTGCGCCGAGGTCCGCAGCGGCGACGTGGTGCTGATCCCGTACGGCTGGCACGGCCCGTCGATGGCCGCACCCGGGTACGACCTCTACTACCTCAACGTGATGGCCGGCCCGGGCGAACGGCGCTGGCTGGTCCGTGACGATCCGGCGCACGGATGGGTGCGCGGGCGCTGGGCGGCCGAACGGGTGGACTCCCGGCTGCCCCTGACCTCGATCCGTGAGAAGAGGCGTTCGTGAAGCAGCGGCTCACCGTCGGCCAGGCCGTCGTGCGTTTCCTGGCGAACCAGTGGACCGAGCGGGACGGCGTCGAACAGCGGACGGTCGCCGGCGTCCTCGGCATCTTCGGGCACGGCAACGTCGCCGGGATCGGGCAGGCGCTGTTGCAGGCACAGCGCACCGGGACGCCGGACATGCCGTACCGGCTGGCCCGCAACGAGCAGGCGATGGTGCACACCGCGGTCGGTTACGCCCGGATGCGCAACCGGCTGTCCACGATGGCCTGCACCGCCTCGATCGGGCCGGGCTCCACCAACATGCTCACCGGCGCGGCCCTGGCCACCGTCAACCG
Source organism: Actinoplanes sp. NPDC049802 (assembly GCF_040656595.1). Lineage (NCBI taxonomy): Bacteria > Bacillati > Actinomycetota > Actinomycetes > Micromonosporales > Micromonosporaceae > Actinoplanes > Actinoplanes sp. NPDC049802. The sequence goes on along the minus strand of NZ_JBFAMR010000004.1, from coordinate 177,091 downwards.
GCTGCCGGTGCTGCTGCTGCCGTCCGACGTCTTCGCCTCCCGGGCGGCCGTGCCGGTGCTGCAGGAACTGGAGGTGCCGGCCGCCGGGGACGTGTCGGTCAACGACGCCTTCCGGCCGCTGTCGAGGTTCTTCGACCGGATCTGGCGGCCCGAACAACTGCCGCAGGCGCTGCTGTCGGCGATGCGGGTCCTGACCGACCCGGCGGAGACCGGCGCGGTCACCCTCTGCCTTCCCCAGGACGTGCAGGCCGAGGCGTACGACTACCCGGACGAGCTGTTCGCCAGACGGGTGTGGCACGTGCCCCGGCAGGCTCCCGACCCGCTGGCCGTGGAACGGGCGGCGGCCATCGTCCGCGGCGCGCACCGGCCGCTGATCGTCGCCGGGGGCGGGGTGATCTACGCCGAGGCGTCGGCCGCGCTGGACCGGTTCGCCCGGGAGACCGGCATCCCGGTGGCCGACACCCAGGCCGGCAAGGGTGCGCTGAGCTGGGATCATCCCAACGCGGTCGGCGGGATCGGGGCGACCGGCAACCCGGTGGCCAACCGGCTGGCCCGCAACGCCGACGTGGTGATCGGTGTCGGCACCCGGTACAGCGACTTCACGACCGCCTCGCGCAGCGCCTTCCAGCACCCGGACGTGCGGTTCGTGAACCTCAACGTGGCCGGCTTCGACGCCGGGAAACTGTCGGCGCTGCCGCTGGTCGGCGACGCCCGGGCGGGGCTGAACGCGCTGCTGCCGGCGTTGCACGGACGACGTTTCACCGGGGACTTCCGCGACGACGTGACAGCCTGGCAGGCGGCTGTCGATCACGCGTACCGGGGCCGGGGGACACCGGGCGACCTGCCCACCCAGGCCGAGGTGATCGGGGTGGTGAACGAGGCGTGCGGGGCACGCGACGTCGTGGTGCAGGCGGCCGGAAGCCTGCCCGGCGACCTGCAACGGCTCTGGCGGGCCCGGGACCCCAAGCAGTACCACGTCGAGTACGGCTACTCCTGCATGGGCTTCGAGATCGCCGGCGCCGTCGGGATCAAGCTGGCCGAGCCGGGCCGCGAGGTGTACGCGCTGGTCGGCGACGGCTCCTACCTGATGATGGCGCAGGAGATCGCCACCGCCGTCGCGGAGGACCTGAAGCTGATCGTCGTCCTGGTGCAGAACCACGGGTTCGCCTCCATCGGCGGCCTCTCCGAGCAGGTCGGCTCGCAGCGGTTCGGCACCGCCTACCGTTACCGCAACCCGCGCAGCGGCGACTACGACGGCGCCCGGCTGCCGGTGGACCTGGCCGCCAACGCGGAGAGCCTGGGCGCCTCGGTGATCCGCTGCCGCAGCATCGCCGACCTGGTCGAGGGCCTCAAACAGGCGCGCGAGGCGGACCGGCTCACGGTGCTGCACATCGAGACCGACCCCGCCCCATCGGCGCCGTCGTCCGAGTCGTGGTGGGAGGTGCCGGTCGCCGAGGTCTCCACCCTGCACAGCACCAAGCACGCGCGTACCGAATATCTCGCCGGAAAGCGCGACCAGCGCCACCACCTGCGACCGGGAGGTCTGTAGAGATGACATCGCTCGGAGGTTCCGCATGATCAGACGTGTTCTCGCCGCCGGGGCCGCGGCGCTGCTCCTGCTCGGCGCGTGCAGCGGCGGCGGCCGGGAGGAGCCGGACGCCGGCACCGGCGCACCCGGTTACACCATCGCGTTCATCACCCACGAGACGCCCGGCGACACGTTCTGGGACAAGGTCCGCTCCGGCGCGCAGCAGGCGGCCGCCGACCAGAAGATCGACCTCAAGTACTCCAACGACCCGGACGCCGGCAAGCAGGCGGTGCTGATCCAGCAGGCGGTCGACTCGAAGGTGCAGGGCATCGCCACCACCCTGGTCACGCCGGACGCGCTGGCCGGATCGGTGAAGGCGGCGACCGCGGCCGGGATCCCGGTGGTCGGGCTGAACGCCGGCATCGGGCAGTACCAGGACCTCGGGGCGCTGATGTACTTCGGCTCCGACGAGACGGTCGCCGGGACCAGCCTGGGCGAGCGGATCGCCGCGGCCGGGGCGAGACATCCGCTCTGCGTCATCCACCAGACCGGCTCGGTCGCCCTGGAGGCACGCTGCGCGGGCGTCAAGAGCGCCGTCCCCGGGACCGAGAACCTCCAGGTCAACGGGGCCGACGACGCGGCCGTCACGTCGACGTTGCAGGCCAAGCTGGCGCAGGACAAGACCATCGACTACGTGGTCACCCTGGGCGCGCCGATCGCGCTCGACGCCATCAAAGCCGGGGGTACGGCGAAGCTGGTCACCTTCGACCTGAACCAGGAGACCGCCCAGCTGATCAAGGACGGGAAGATCGAGTTCGCCATCGACCAGCAGCCGTACGTGCAGGGCTACATGGCGGTCACGTCGCTCTACCTCTACCTGAAGAACGGCAACGACATCGGCGGAGGACGGCCCGTGCTGACCGGGCCGTCGTTCGTGGACAAGTCCAACATCGACACGATCCTGCCGTACACCCAGAAGAACACCCGGTGAGGCGGGCGGTGCGCCCCGAGGTGGGCGCGCTGGTGGCGGCCGCGGTCATCTTCGTCTTCTTCCTGGCGGTGGCCCCGGCCTTCCGGTCGGCGGAGGCGTTCTTCACGGTGCTCTACCAGTCGTCGACGATCGGGATCGTCGCGGTGGCCGTGGGGATGCTGATGATCGGCGGCGAGTTCGATCTGTCGGCCGGGGTCATCGTGACCTCGGCCGGACTGGTCAACTCGATGTTCTGCTGGTATTTCGGGATCAACCTGTGGGTCGGCGCGCTCCTGTCGCTGATCTTCTGCCTGGCCGTCGGGTTCCTCAACGGCTACCTGGTGATGCGCACCGGCATCCCCAGCTTCCTGATCACCCTGGGCACCTTCTTCGTGCTCCAGGGCGCCAACCTGGGCGTCACCAAGCTCGTCACCGGTTCGGTGTCCAGCGCCGACGTCAGCGGGATCGACGGGTTCGGCTCGCTCGGTGCGATCTTCGCGTCCAGCTTCACAATCGGGCCGGTCACCGTGTGGGGGACAGTGCTGTGGTGGATCCTGTTCGTGGCGCTGGCGACCTGGGTGCTGCGGCACACCCGCGGCGGAAACTGGATCTACGCGGTCGGCGGGGCGGCCGACAGTGCCCGGGCGGTCGGGGTGCCTGTCGTGCGTACCAAAATCGGGCTTTTTCTTGCCGTGTCGTTTCTCGGCTGGTTTGTCGGGATGCACAACCTGTACCGGTTCAACACGTTGCAGGCGGGCGGCGGGGTCGGCAACGAGTTCCTCTACATCATCGCGGCGGTGGTCGGCGGAACCCTGCTGACCGGCGGCTTCGGCAACGCGCTCGGGGTGGCGATCGGCGCGTTCATCTTCGGCATGACCAGCCTCGGCATCGTCTACGCGGGCTGGGACCCGAACTGGTTCCGGGCCTTCCTCGGCGTGATGCTGCTGCTCGCCGTCCTGGTCAACCTCTACGTCCGCAAGCTGGCCACCAGGGAGGCCCGCGCATGATCGAGATGACCGGGGTCGGCAAGTCCTACGGCCCGATCCGTGCGCTGCGCGACATCGACCTGCGGGTCAACGCCGGCGAGGTGACCTGCGTGCTCGGCGACAACGGGGCCGGCAAATCCACCCTCATCAAGATCATGTCGGGGTTGCATCCGCACACCTCCGGTGTTTTGAAGGTCGACGGCCGGGAAACCGTCTTCACCTCACCGCGGCAGGCCCTCGACCTCGGCATCGCCACCGTCTACCAGGACCTCGCCGTGGTCCCGCTGATGGAGGTGTGGCGCAACTTCTTCCTCGGCTCCGAACTCACCGCCGGCCGCTTCCCGACCGCCCGGCTGCGGATCCGGGACATGCGCCGGATCGCCGACGAGGAACTGCGCAAGATGGGCATCACCGTCGCCGACATCGACCAGCCGATCGGCACCCTCTCCGGCGGACAGCGACAGTGCGTGGCCATCGCCCGGGCCGTCCACCTCGGCGCGCGGGTGCTGATCCTCGACGAGCCGACCGCGGCCCTCGGCGTGCGGCAGTCCGGGGTGGTGCTGCGGTATGTGGCGGCCGCCCGGGACTCCGGCATCGGCGTCGTCTTCATCACCCACAACCCGCACCACGCCCACCTGGTCGGCGACCACTTCGTGGTGCTCAAACTCGGGAGCATGGCGCTCGACGCGCGCCGCGGGTCGGTCACCCTCGACCGGCTCACCGCCGAGATGGCCGGCGGCGCCGAGCTGGCGCAACTGGCCGAGGAGCTGCGACGTCCGGCATGACCCCTTTCGGTACGCGTACGCCGTACCGGAAAGGGGTCTGAAAGGGCGGCCGTTCTCCGCGATCGTCGGCAAATCCGTCGCGAAGAACGCCGCCCAGCCGGTCCAGTGTGTGGAGTTGCGGTGCGAGTCGCGCCCGAACTCCACACGCGGGCCGGTTCGGTGTGTGGGGTTGCGGTGCGAGTCGCGCCCGAACTCCACACGCGGGCTGGTCCGGTGTGTGGAGTTGCGGTGCGAGTCGCGCCCGAACTCCACACATGGGGTGGCTAGTTGTCGGGCAGGACCAGTACCTGGCCCGGGATGATCCGGTCCGGGTCGGCGATGACCTCCCGGTTGAGGTTGAAGATCTCCCGCCACCGGCTCTCGTTGCCGAGCTTCTCCCGGGCGATCCTCGACAGCGAGTCACCGGGCTTGACCGTGTAGAGCCGGGGGATCGGGCCGGTCGGCTGGGCCGGCGGCAGGAACAGCACCTGGCCCGGGAAGATCCGGTTCGGGTTCGTGATGGTGGCCCGGTTCAGCACGAAGATCTCCGGCCAGCGGGCCTCGTTGCCCAACCGCTCCCGGGCGATCTTGCCGAGCGTGTCGCCCTGCCGAACCGTGTACGTGCGCGGCGTCTCGCCGCCCGGCAGAACCTTCGCGAGGCGCAGCAGGTCGGCCAGCTCGAACTGGCCCGGCTGCTCGGACGGCAGGGTGGGCCGCCAGCCCGGCGTCTTCAGGAACGAGTCGTCGCTGCGCCGGACCAGGCCGACCAGCACCTCGGCGATGATCGTGCTGCCGACCGGGCCCAGGTGTGCGCCGTCGTGCAGCGCCTTCGCCTCGGCCAGCACGTAATACCAGAGCGGAGTACGGGTCAGGAACTCGCTCTCGTCCAGGGCCGCACGCTGGGCGTCACTGCCCGCGGCCTGGCGGATCTGGTCCTTGCTGAGCGTCTCCACGCCGAGCAGGTCGGCGACGGCCTGGCCGGTGGGCAGGCGCAGCCGGTAACCGCGCAGCAGGTTGCGCACCGCGAGACGGCCGGCGTCGGCGGGCTGCTCCGGCACGCCGGTCGGCGACTTGAGCCGGAACAGCGCGCCACCGTCGAGAGACGCCAGCTTGGTGTCGAGTTTGCGGGCCTTCATCACGTTGTCGCCGGAGCCGACGATGTTCTCCCACTCGATGATCCAGTTCTCCGGGAGTGTCTCGGCCTGCTCCAGGCCGATGTCCTCGCCCAGCTGCCCGCTCAGCGCCGTGAACACGAACAGCAGATCCAGGCTGCCCGGCGGGCGGCTGTTGACCCGGAAGTTCGAGTTGAAGTTGTACAGGCTGCGCACCATCGAATGCCCGAACCGGTACGCGGCGACCGCGAACTCCAGCGGCATGAAGAACGGCTCGGCGTACGGGTTGTACCACCGGTTGCCGTTCACCACGATGTCGTCCACGATCTCCGGGTCGGCGACCCGCTTGAGGAAGTCGTGCACCACGATGTGCTGGTAGTGCTGGCGCAGCACCCGCCGTGCCTCGCGGAACGACAGCCCCTGGTCGATCAGCACGTTGTGCGCCTTCAGGAACGCCACGTGCAACTGCGAGATGATCGTGTTCTCGTCGTTGCGCGGGTCGCCGATCAGCGCCGCCCGGTCGTGTACCGGATCCAGCCGGTTGCGCGGCTCGCGCGGCACGTCGTTGTCGTCGCCCTTGCCCTTGGGTCGCGCCGCCGGCGGCCCGTTCGGGTTCGGCGGATTCTGGAGTTTGAGCTTGTGAACCTTGCCGACCAGCAGCTTGTCCTCGTTGTTCGGATCGCGTGGCTGAGGCGGGCCGTAGACGCTGTCCAGGTCCAGGGTGGCCGACCGCTGGTTGCGCATCACCTTGCGGATCTGCGCCAGGGAGAGCGGCGCCATGCCGGTGTCGAGCAGCACCGCCATGTCACCGGAGCCGAGCCCGGCCGTCCGGTCCTGGACCTCCAGGGTGATGTCATGGTCGATGAACTGGCCGAGATAGGTGTAGGCGGCCGGGATCGGACCGTTGTCCTCCCGGGCCTCCTCATCGGTCATCGCCTGCCCGAGCCGCTTCAGCTTGGCCGGAGTGTCCGGTAGCCGTGGCAGCAGGTTCGACTCGTCGTCCTGCAACGTCGGGAAGAGCAGGTCGAACGGTTGGGTGCTGACCGGTGGCGCCAGGGCGAAGGCCAGCGGTGACCGTGCGGCGAAATCGGCCAGTTCCTTCTTGGCCTTGTCGATGTCTTCGTCGGTGATGGGTCGCCCGTGTCCGAGACGCGGCATGGTGGATCCTCTCGCTCCGAGGTGGAGACATGGCCGCGCGGCGAAACCGACCGGCGCAGCCGTCGATGGGCCGGCGGGTCCGGGGAGTTCTGGATGATCCGCCGGTCATATATCGGTCGGTATCTCTCAGCGGCCACGATAGGCAGCGGCACTCCACAGCGAAGACAAGTTGGTGACACAGGCCGACGCTGTTGTTGGCAAATGGTGTCAAGCACGGAGCGTGATGGCGATCCCCCGGGTGGGGGTCAGCACCGGTCGCACCCGCAAGAGGCCAGGTCAACGATCGAAACAGGTTCCGGCTCGCGGGCCGTCCGGGCAGAATCACCGGATGCGGATCAGGCCGGCCCGGGCCGGCGACCTCACCCGGTTGCAGGAGATCGAACGCGCGGCGGGCGAGCCGTTCCGCGCCATCGGCATGACGGAGATCGCCGACGACGAGCCACCGACGATCGACACGCTCGCCGGGTGCGTTCGTGCCGGCCACGCCTGGGTGGCCACCGTCGCCGCGAGCGGCGACCTGCCGGTCGGCTATCTGATCGCGGACCTGATCGACGGAAACCTGCACATCGAGCAGGTGTCGGTGCACCCGGGGCACGCCCGGCAGGGCATCGGGCGGCGGCTCATCGAGCACGCGGCCGGGCAGGCCCGCGCCGCCGGCGTGCCGGCGCTGACCCTGACCACCTTCGCCGACGTCCCGTGGAACGCCCCCTACTACCGGCGCTGCGGCTTCGCCGAGCTGGACGCCGACGCGCTTCCCGCCGGCCTGCGTGCCGTCCGCGACCACGAGGCGGCCATCGGCCTGGACCGCTGGCCACGCGTCTGCATGCGCCGCGATCTCACCACCTGACCGGTGTACGCGGGACGCCGGCCGCGGCGCCCCGCTCCCTGATCAGTCGTTGCGCCGGGCCAGTGCGAAGATCTGACTCTCCGCCGGCCCCGCGGCCGGCGTGAACTCCACCGTCTCGATGCTCACCACCGTGAACCCGTGCGCCTCGAGCACCGCGGCCAGGTCGTCCTGCAGATAGCCGGAAACCTTCACCGGTACGCCGAGGAACTCGACCGGCATGCTGTCCGCATCGAAGTTGACCATGCCGATGCCCAGGTGACCGCCCGGTTTCAACCATCCGGCGATCTTGTCGAGGGTCTTCTCGATCCGCTCCTTGGAAAGCATGAGCAGCGAGAAGAACGCGGTCACCGCCTCGAACCGGCCGAAATCAGCGGGCAGCTCGGCGAAATCGGCGTGCACGAACTCGGCGGCCGGCACCTGCTCGCGAGCCAGCCGCAGCATGCCCTCGGAAATGTCCACACCGACCACTCGATGACCAGATCCGGTCAGCACCTTGGCCGTGGGGACACCGGTCCCGCAGCCCAGGTCGAGCACCGCGCTGCCCGCCGGCAGCAGACCGCCGATCCGCTCCACGAGCGCGTTCTGAAAGGGATTGTGGCTGTGCTCGCCCTGGTACTGCTCGGCGAGTTGATCGAAAACCTCCATGCGCGGACCGTACGGCAGCGGAGTCCGATGTGGAAGACGATCAGCCGGGCAGACGTGTGATTCCTTCAGACGAAATTCGGTCATCGAGACGGGACCGGTCCAAGTTCGCGCACAGCACGATCGACGCGCCGGCCGTCAACGGCGCCATCAGCCACGCCGCAGGCACGCCCGCATCACCCGGCAGAGGGTGCGGGCGTCGCTCAGGCGGCACGGATCCTGGTGAGTTCGCGGGCCTCGGCGGCGTACCGGGAAAGGAGATGAACCGTCCGCGGCCCGGCCTCGCCGTCGACCGGAAGGCCGGTCCGGGCCTGAAAGTAGCGAACCGCCTCGACGAGCTGCCCGTCTTCCGTGCCGATCCGGACACCCAGGTCGGCGAAAAGGGCCCGCAGCACCGTTGGGTCGGCCGGCGGCACCGGCCCGTTCCATCCGATCAGACCGCCGACCGCGCTGCCGACCACACTGAGCATTCCTCGTGCGGACATCATGACCTCCCGATGCGTTGTGGTGAACCCAGCATCTCGGCGGGACCTGTGCCGGACATCTGCCCACCGTCTCCAGAACCTGTGCGCGGCTACGACTTTCGGCCGACCCACCCGTGGCTGGTAACGCGTCGTGACACGAAGCGGACATCGCCGATCCCCCGACCGTGGCCGGGAAATCAGCACAGGGACCGGGACACCCGCGCCATCGTGAGGTAGTACGAATTCTCCGTCAGATGCTCGTCGGTGAGACACCCGGCGATCTGTTCCAGCAGCTCGACATGCTTGAACGGCCGGTCGTGATGAAGCTGGATCTCACCAACGGCACACCCGTGCGACCGCAGCGGCACCCGGGTCACGTGCCGGCCCGGTGGATCCCCGTGCCCACCGGCCATCCCGAACAGGTCGATCGTGACGCCGCGCACCGCGAACAACTCCCGGACCCCACGGGCGATGACATACAGATCGGCCGAATCCGGAACGGTCATCGCCACTCCCATCAGGTTGAGACGGCGGAAACATCGCCTTCGGCCGGCCGAAACTGAGGCTCCTCCCCGAGAAGGGGACCAAAGTCCCGAACCGGCCTGGATCAACCCCGGCAGAGAGTCGTGCGGGCCAGCGTCACCAGCCGGCGGGCGTCGGCCGCGGCCAGGCCGTAGCCGCCCAGCTCGGCGGCGACCTCACCACGATCGTGGCCGGCGGCCAGAGAAGCACACGCCTGCCCGCCCAACTCGGTGATCTCCTCACCGCGCCGGTCCATCGCCACCGCCGGCAACTCGCCGCGCACCGCGTCGACGAACTCCTCGCCGTCCAGCCCCGGCGGCCCGCCACTCACCCCGCCGGGCCCGCCCGCCGAACTCTCCCCGCCGTCCGGCGCCGCCACCCGGCCGGTCGCGCCGGGTGCCGCGCTGACCGGCGGCGGATCCTTCCATTCCGGTACGGGCGCAGCGCCCCCACAACCGGAAAGAAGCGGCACGACCGCCACCACGACAAGCCCGGCCCGCCGCATCACGCCTCCCCGCGCGTGACCGGCTCGCTGATCGCCGGGCCGAACGGGCGTTGCGCCGTCGGCCGGGCTCGCCCGCCGCGCAGCGCTGCCGTCGGTTCGCTGATCGTCGGGCCGAACGGGCGCCGTTCCACCGTCGGCCGCGGCCGCCCGATCCGGGTACCTGTGAACTTGTTGACGGAAGGCTTGAAGCCGGGTGAGACCGCAACACCGGCGACGGGCGTCTCCGCCCGTCCCGGCCGGACCGTGGACAACCGCTCGGACGCCGGGAAGCCGGTGCACGGCTCCACCGGAAACCGCACGGCAGGCGGGGCAGGGACACTCGGGGGAAGGTTGGGCAGCAGCATCCGGCCGACCCTAGACATCCCCGGCGGACATGCGAGCCGCCGCGCCGGGACGACTCGGAAGGGCTACCGGGGCGTACAGGGAAGTCACAGACGGCTCACCGCTTCGAAACAAGATCGGGGCGGAACCTCATCGTCATGACGGACCTGCTGACCCGCCCCGCCCACGACACGCCGCCGACACCCATGCCACCGATGATGTGGAACGCGCCCCGCGACCCCCGCTGGAAGCGCCGGATCGCGGGCGGCACGGCGATCCTGGTCCTGGTCGCCGGCGGTGGAGGCGGTGGAGCGTTCCTCACCCGGCAGTACCTCGACGGCCGTGCCGCACCGGCCGCCACCGCGTCCGCGACGATCACCGAGACCGGCGACCTCGCGTCGATCGTGGCGAGAGTGCAGCCCAGCGTCGTGACCGTGCTGGTCGACAGCGCCCGGTCCTCGTCACTGGGCTCGGGCGTGGTGCTGGGCAGCGACGGCCTGATCCTCACCAACAACCACGTGGTGTCGGCGGACGGCACGGTCAGCGTGCGCCTGTCGACGGGCCGGACCGTCCCGGCGTCGGTGATCGCCACCGACGCCACACACGACCTGGCGCTGGTCCAGGCGACCGGCCTGTCCGGCCTCACCCCGGTCACCTTCGCGACCGACGACAGCGTGGCGGTCGGCGACACCGTGCTCGCCTTCGGCGCCCCACTCGGCCTGGAGGGCACCGTCACCTCGGGCATCGTCTCCGCACTCGACCGCGGTGTCGACACCGGCGACGAGAAACTCAGCGGCCTGTTCCAGACCGACGCCGCGATCAACCAGGGCAACTCGGGCGGCGCGCTGGTCGACACCGCCGGCCGCGTGGTCGGCATCAACGTCGCCATCGCCACCGCCGGTGACAGCACCGGCAGCGTCGGCGTCGGCTTCGCCATCCCCGCCGACACCGTCACCAGCGTCGTGCGCCGACTCCAGACCCAGACGCGCTGACACGCGCCACAAACCGTGCCGTCCCCCGCGTCGTGGGCCGGTCGTAGGTCCGCGGGAAGCGGACGTTGGTGTCACCAGCGCCGGCGCGGCGCGGGCCGGGGCGTTGGGAGGCGGATCAGAAATCGCGCCAGGCGTCGAACCAGGTGGCGGCCGTGCCGGTGTGGACTCCGGCCCGGGTGGCCAGGCCGATGAACGCGTCACCGGCCTCCTCGCGGCGCAGAGTGTCCACGATGCCCCATTTGTCGGCGATCTCGTTCAGTCGCTCGACCAGCTCGCGGAGGATCGGCTCGGCGGCGGGCGCGGGCTTGCGGTCCAGAGCCCGCAGCGCCGTGGCGTAGGCCTTGCAGGCGGCGGCGCCCCCTTTCGGATCGTCGTCCACCCAGTTACGGAACGGGTTGTCCAGGTTGGCGGCCAGCCAACGGTCGGTCTTGGCGCCGGCCAACGTCAGCCCCGCCCCGCTACGCCGGAACCGCGCCCGAAGATCCTTGGCCACCGACCCGCGTAACCCGTGGACGTCGAGGTGCCGCAGCGCGGGCAGACCGGAGACCATGTCGGCGTCCACCCCATACGCGTTGACCAGCTCCAGCAGCCGCAGCCCGGGCAGCCCGGCCAACAGCCCCGCGTCGTCGAGGCGCCCGGGTGGCTCCGCCCAGTGCAGCCGCAGCGTGTGCGCCTCACGCAGGCCGGCGACCGTGGCGGCGGACAGCACCCCCTTGCCGGTGAGCGTCACCCGCCGCACCCCGCCGAGCCCGGACGGCACGACCGTCGACGGGGTGACGAGGAAGAGGTCCAGGTCGAGCCAGCGCCCGTCGTCGTCGGCCCGGACGGCACACGGCGCCCCGGTCGGCCCCACCTCCAGGCGGTGAATCCCGGACGGCAGCCGGATCTCGCGCAGCTCGTCGCCGGACACGCGCACGGACAGCGCGGCGGTCTCCCGCAGGTCGACGACCTCCGGGGCGGCGAACCAGTTCACCCGAGTGATCAACGGATGCCGGGAGATCGCCTCGGTGAGCCCTCGATCGGGCCCGGACCAGCTGATCTCGGTGCAGCGTGGCAGCCGGTCGAGGACTCCCCAGTCCACCGGCCCGGACTCCGGCAGCGGCACCTCACCGGCTCTCAGGTCGAGGTGCCCGAGCGCGGTGGTGAACTCGGCCGGCCCGGCCCCGAGGTCGGCGGTGACCGGCGCCGTCGGAGCGGCCTCCCGATACGCCCTGCGCACCGCCTCCGGCACCCGCTGCTCCCAGCGGCGCTGCCGGACCATGTCAGCGACCGGCGACCGCCAGCCCGAGTAGCTCCTGCCGCCCTCCGGGACACCCGGTGGCACCGGCAGATTGCCGATCCACTCGAGATCCGGCGGCATCGGATGGTTCTGCGGGAAGACCGAGATCTGCGCGATGCGGCCGGTCCACGAATGGTGGTCGAGGGGCACGAGGCCGGCGCCGCACAGCTCCGGCAGCGCCGGGGGCCATGACGCAGACCAGTCCAGCGCGTGCAGCGTCACGTGCTCGCCGGTGATCTCGCTGACCTGGCAGGCGCCGAACCCGCCGCCCGGCAGCGGGGTGACCGCCACGTCGCCGACCCGAAGCTGATCCGTCATGCCGGGCACGCTACCGGCCACCCCTGACAGAACACGATCAGTAACCCGGATCGATGCGCCCCGCAGTTGCCCGGGGCGGTGGAACGGATCCGTCAGAGGACCGCGCGGAACTCCGGCCACCGGCCCCAGAACCGCTCGACCTCCTCGATCACGTTCTGCATGCCGGCCACGATCTCACGCGGCACCGGCGTGCCGTCGTCCCAGGTAGGAGTGCTCGGCAGGTAGTAGAGTCCGCCGCGGACGCCCGGCTCCACACCCAATGTCAGCACGTGCCCGTCCACCTCGAACTGCGTCGCGAAACGGCGGCTCCGCACGATCGCTCCGGAGTGGTGCCGGGCCTCCCGCTGCTGTAGCGCCTGGACCGTCATGACTTCCTCCCCACTGCGTTGATAACAGTGAGTACGCATCGGCGGCGGGTCGCGTTCAGTGCTGGAGGAAAGTATTCCGCCCGGAAGCGGGCGACGGCCGCGACGGACCGCCCAGCCGTAGCCGAACCGGCGGAACTGTCCTGGTCGCGGGTGTGGAGGGTCCACCGCGTACCGATGAGAGGGTCAAAGATCGAGATGCGCGTTGGCCGCCCGTGCCGCCGCGGCGAACCCGGGCAGCTCCACCACCTCGATGCCGGCGGCGATCAGCAGGGCGACGCCCTCGCAGGTCACGAAGAGGTCCGGCTCACGCCAGGCGATGACCACCCGCGGGATCCCGGCCGCGATGATCAGACCGGTGCAGGTGGCGTGCGGGCGGCTGGCCCGTTTCGAACACGGTTCGAGCGTGCTGTACATGGTCGCGCCCCGCAGCAGTGCCCGATCGGTGACCCTGGTCAGCGCGGACTCCTCGGCGTGCACCCTCGGGTCGGTGTCCCGGGACCAGCCGCCGGCCAGCTCACGCCCGGCGGCGTCGACGAGCACCGCCCCGACCGAGAACGCGGACGGCGACGGCGGGCAGCGATGTGCCAGTTCGATCGCGTGGCTCATCCACCGTTGGTCGTCCATCCCGCTCCCCGTCATTCGGCCCCGACCAGCACTTTAGCGCCGTGACCTGCGCCTCTTCGAAGCGGCGTGGAGTGTTGTGGCCGTCCTCCCGTCCAGGGCCACCGGGTGAACCGGAAACCGGCCGTCTCGCCCACCTGGCCGACACCGAGCGGTCACCTTCGGCCTGCCGAGCGGGCTTCGGTCACGGCCGTGACAAGCTTCGCAGCGCGGACACGTAGCGGTTCGTGACGTATTCCTGTGCGAGGCTGGTCAGCGGGCCGCCCAGCCGGGCGAGCAGGGTTGCCGGCCGGGAGAACGCGGTGATCCGGAAACGGACCCGGCCACTGCCGGTCAGATGGACGACGAACGCCTCCTCGCCGCACTCGGGATGGCCGGGCAGCGTCCCGTAGGCGAACCCGCACCGGTCCGGCTGATCGACCAGGTAGACCACCCGGACCGGCGCCGTCACCCCGAACCGCAGCAGCACCGGCAGACCGGGCGCCGCCGGACCGGCCGCCCGGACATCGAATCCGGCGGCCCGGTGCATCCGCCAATGCGACAGCGCGGTGACGGCCCGTTCGAACACCTCCGGCCCGGCGCCGATCTCCACGTCGCGGCGCACGTGTTTGTAGCCGGGCGGCAGCGGCGCTTTCTGGGTGGCGCCCACCTCGGCGTACGTGAGCTTGGCATTCATCAGCATGATTCCGGCTCGCATTGATCGACGTCATGTGCGCGTGCGAAGAAGATTGCGGTGACCGCACGCCCCTAGAACAATGTCAGGAATTGACGGGCGACGCGGTGAACCGGGAAAAGATCGACATGGTTTAGACAGTCGGTGGCGCAGAAGCCGATCTGATGGCAAGGGGTACGGGGATGGCCGGTCAGGAACCGCTCGGCAGGGAATACCTGTTGCACGAGGAGATCGGCCGTGGCGCGGTGGCGGTCGTGCGGCGGGCGACGAGCCGCCACGGCGGCGCCCCACTGGCCGCGAAACTCCTCCGTCCCGAGCTCGCCGGCGACCGCCGGGTCCGGGAGTTGTTCCTCCGCGAGGAGGCGGCACTGCGTGCTCTCGGCCATCCGTCGATCGTGCGACTGCGCGACCTGATCGTGGAGGGCGGCACCCTCGCCATGGTCATGGAGTATGTCGACGGGCCCAATCTGCGCCGCTACCTGTCCCTCCGCGGCGGGCGGCTCACCCCCGGCGAGGTCGTCACCGTCGCCGCCCAGACCGCGGCCGCGCTCGCCGCCGCCCACGAGCAGGGCGTCGTCCACCTCGACCTCAAGCCGGAGAACATCCTGGTCCGGCGCGGCTCCACGCCACCGGAGATCCGGATCACCGACTTCGGGGTGGCGGTGCTGCTCAATGACGCCGACCGCGGCGCGGCCGGTGGGACGCCCGGATACACGGCCCCGGAGATCTTCCAGGGCGGCGCGCCCACACCGGCGGCCGACGTGTGGTCGCTCGGCGTGCTGCTGTTGGAGATGACCACCGGGCGGGCCACGGGTGACCCGTCGTCGCTGCCCGGGCCGCTCGGGCCGGTGGCGCGGGACTGCCTGGCCGCCGATCCTCGGCGCCGGCCGCCGGCCCGGCGGGTGGCGGCCTATCTGCGGCAGTTCACGCCCGGAGGTGCAAGATCATTCGGAGGTACGGGTACGCCCGCGCGGGCGCCGATGTCCGCCGAGCCGCCGACCCCGGTCCTGTTCAGCGAGCCGCCCGCGCCGGGCCCGTTCGCGCAGCCGCCGGTGCCGGGCCCGTTCGCGCAGCCGCCGGTGCCTATCTCCGAACCTTCTTCGCCGGGGCCGTTCACCGGGCCGCCGTCGCCGGGTCCTTTCTCCGAGGCGCCCGCACGGGTTCCCTTCCCCGAGCCGCCCGCGCCTGGGCCGGTTCACGGCTTTCCCGGGTCGCCGCCGATCGCCGACCATGATCCCGAGCCCACCACCCTGCCGCTCGGATTCCCGCCGCCGCAGTTGCCGCCGCCCGCCTTCCCGCCGCCCGCGCCCCCGCAGCCTCCTCGCGCCGCCTTCACCGAGCCTGGTCCGCAGCCGCTCGGTCCGTTCACCGACGGCGGTCCGCAGCCGCAGCGTGGTGCCTTCACCGAGCCCGGTCCGCAGCCGCCCGCCGCGTTCACCGGGCACGGCCCGCAGCCCCCGCGCGCCGCTTTCGTGACGCCCGGCCCGCAATCCGGCCCGGGTTCGCAAAGCGGGCCGGGGACGCCGGGGCAGCGCGACACGATCGGCAACTGGGCGGGCCGCCTACCCGGGACCGGGCCGTACGAGACACCCCCGCCCGCCCGGCCGCGCGAGCCGTCCCGTTGGCGCCGCGGCCCGCTGCTCACCCTGGCCGCCGCCGTGGTGGCCGCCGCGGTCCTCGCCGGCATCAACGTGACCGCCAACGCCGGCGAGCGCGCCGACCGCCTGGTCACCCAGGTGACCGTGCCGCCGAAGGTGTCACCGGTGGAGGCCGGCCCGTCGGCCGGGCCGGCCGCGACGCTGCCGCCGACCACCGAGGTGGCCCTGCCGCCGCTGAACACGCCCGCTCCGGAGAAGTTGCGGGTCACCCTGGCCGGCAAGGTCGAGGACGACGCCGGGACGCTGGCCATCTCGATCCGGGACGGGGTGGCGATCGCCTACGTCTGCGACGGCGACCGTCTGGAGGCCTGGCTGAAGGGCACCGCCCAGAACGGTCTGCTGAACCTGACCGGCAAGAACGAAACCAAGATCACCGGCCTGTTCGACGCCCGCCGGGCGGCCGGGGAGCTGACCATACGCGGCGCCACCCACCGTTTCGAGATCGGCGTGGTCCGCAAGCCGTCCGGCCTGTACCGGCTCACCGGCCAGGTCCGCGGCGCCACCGTCAACGGCGGCTGGATCGTGCTGCCGGACGGCACCCAGGTCGGTGTCCTGAGTCGCGCCGAGGTGCCCGGCCCGGCGCCGCGACTGGACGTCGCCACCCGCACCACCACGATCGACGGTGAGACGGTCTCCGGGACCAGCGTGGACGCCGAGAGCGGGGAGGGCTTCTGACCGTGCCGACCGCGACTCTGCTCCGGCCCCGGGCGTGGCTGCCGCTGGTCGCCGGTGTCGGCGTCGCGGTCGTGCTCGGCGTCTACGGGCGCCTGCACGAGCCGGTCGGCACCACGGACGTGACCGGTTTCCTGCGCCTGCAGACCGCGAAGGTGTGGCTGGCCACCGGTGTCGCTCTCTTCGGGATGATTCAGCTGGTCAGTGCGGTGGCGCTCTACCGGGCCCGGTCCGCGCCCGGCTGGGTGGCCGGTCTGCACCGGTGGAGCGGACGGGTCGCCCTGCTGCTGTCGCTGCCGGTCGCGGTCCACTGCCTGTACCACTTCGGGTTGCGCTTCGACACGCCCCGGGTGCTGGCCCACTCACTGTTCGGTTGCCTGCTCTACGGCGCCTTCGTGACGAAGATGCTGCTGCTCAGCCGTCCGGGCCGGGGCAGCGGCTGGGCGCTGCCGGTGGCCGGCGGGGTGGTGCTGACGGCGGTGGCCGGGTTGTGGCTGACCTCCGCCCTGTGGTTCTTCACCACGATCGGCGCCAGCTGGTGACGCGCGGTCCACGACGGCCCGGATCTGCGCTGGTCCAGCGTGGCCGTCTCCGGCCGGACCGCGCTCCGCGTAGCCGATCCACCGGTTCATGATCCGCCGGGCCGGCGGCAGCGGTTATGGTCCCGCACCTGATGGCCGGTGTGGTGGGTGCTCCCGGCGGTGCTGCTCGGCTGCTCCGAGCCGGGTTCGGTCCTGGCCGTCGCGGTCTGGGTGGCCCCGTTCCCGGCCGGGCTGGTGACGCTGGTCTGCACCATCGTCATGGTGTTCGCCGTGCGGGGCGCAGCGCCGGGGTGACCGGCCGGTTCCGGTCGCGGCCCAGGACCGGTGGTACTGATCGGCGTACCTCCGGATCGACCGGTCAGCAGGGCAGAATGAGCCCGTGGATCTCGCTGAGTGCATCCGGGAGTATCAGGCCGGCGGCTATCCGGTGGCCGTCGTCAAGGAGTCGCGCTGCGGCCGGTGTGACGGCGTCGTCTTCCGTGTGGAGGTGACCGAGGACGAGTCGGTCCGGCGGATCTGCCTCGCCTGCGGGGAGGCGGCGTTCATCGGTGACTCGGCCGAGCACTGGGACGACGACGATGCCGAGGAGTGCGCCTGCACGTGCGGTGGCGAGGAGTTCACCGTCGCCGTCGGGTTCGCCCTCTTCGACGACGGCGACGTGCGGTGGGTGAGCGTCGGGCTGCGCTGTCTCAAGGACGGCGTGCAGGGCGTCTACGCCGACGTCAAGATCGACTATGGTCCGTCGCAGCATCTGCTCGACGCCGTGTGAGCCGCCTCGGTGATCCGGCCCGGCCCGGCCGGCGGCCGCGGATCAGGCCGGGGTGAGAAGACAGAACTCGTTGCCCTCCGGGTCGGCGAGGACCTTCCACCGGATGTCGGCCCCGCCCAGGTCGACGGCGGTCGCGCCGAGGCTCAGCAGCCTGGCCGCCTCGGCTTCGAGGTCGTCACCCGGGTAGGGGCGGATGTCGAGATGGACCCGGTTCCACACGGTCTTCTGGTCGGGCGTACGAAGGAACTGCAGATAGGGGCCGACGCCCGCGCCGGAGCGCAGCACCGTGCTGTAGTCGGTCACCTTGTACCGGACCCAGTCCGTGGCCTCGCCCCAGAAACGGGCCATGGCCTGCGGATCCGCGCAGTCGACCACGACCGAGGCGATCGGCCCGGTCTCCTCGTAAAGCGAGTCCAGCACGCAGAACTCGTTACCCTCCGGGTCGGTCATCACCGTCCAGGCGACGTCACCCTGGCCGATGTCGGCGGGTGTCGCGCCGAGCTCCCGCAGGCGTGCGACCAGCTCCGCCTGATGTGCCGGCGACGTGGCGGCGAGATCGACATGCACGCGGTTCTTCACGGTCTTGGGCTCCGGGGATGCGATGAGGTCGACGCAGACGGCGACCGGATCCGGGTAGACGAAGCCACCGGGCTCCAGGTTGGTGACGCCGGGTCCCTCGCTCGATTTCGTCCAGCCGAGCGCCTCCGCCCAGAAATCCCCCAGTGCGGAGTCGTCCCGGGCCTTCATGTTGATCTGCACGAGCCGCGTCGCCATGCCGACGATGCTAAGGGCCCGCGGACGAACGACACGCAGGCGCCGCCGGGGATCCTCGCCGGCCCGCCCAGGACTCCGGCGGCCTGAGAAGACATCCCCGAAAAGGCCGGCACCCACAGTGGGTCTCGGCCTTTTCGGGGATGCGGGGTCGCAGCGGGCGCCCGGCTCCCGGTAGGTACGGCCTCACACTGGACGAAGCGTCCCGGTCCGGATGCTGCCGGGCAGGCGGGTCCGCTGGGCGCGGTGCCCGGAGCGGTGGCGAGGCATCCGGAGATGCCCGTCACCGCCGGCCAGGCCGGGGACCTGCCGAGGCGGTCGTGGCCCGCTGGGTTGCGGGGCGGTAGCACCGACCTTCACCGACTCTTCTCAAGAGTCGCCCGGCGCGTCCGAACGTGAGCCGTGACAGAGCGGCATGTGGCCGTTCCCACGGAGGTGCGGCATGTTCAGCTCGCGGAACGCTCAGAGGATCGCGAGACTCCACGACGACCTGGCCGAGGCCGGTGCGGACGTCGAGGCCGTCACCGAGGTGGTCCGGCTGACGGAGGAGGCCCGCTCGGCGGAGGACGCGATCGGCGCCGTGCTGCGGGTGATGCGGGAGCGGTTCGGGTGGGTGTACGCCTCCTACTGGCAACTCGACAACGCCACCAGGACGCTACGGTTCGCCCAGGACAGCGGCACCGTGAACGAGGAGTTCCGGAAGGCGACCATGGAGGCGTCGTTCGCCGAGGGAGTGGGCCTTTCGGGACGCGCGTGGCGTACCCGGGATCTGGTGTTCGTCCGCAACCTCACCGAGGTGACCGACTGTGTGCGGGTGCCGGCCGCCGTCAAGGCCGGTGTGCACAGCGGCGTCTGCTTCCCGATCATCGAGGCCGGCGCGGTCGTCGGCACCATGGACTTCTTCACCACCGCCGAGTTGAGCCTGTCGGAGAACCGGCTGTCGGTGCTGCGGGCGATCGGTGTGCTGGCGTCGGCCGCGCTGGTGCGGTTGCACGAGGCGGTACGCCAGGAGAAGACCGCACAGGATGTGGAGGCCCTCTCCACGGTGATCCGGCAGATGACGCAGGCGTCGAGCCGTGACGAGGCGCTGCGGTCGGCGCTGGACACCATTCGCAAGGAGTTCGACTGGCAGTACGGCTCGTTCTGGCACCTCGACGAGAACTCCCAGGTGCTGCGGTTCGCCCTCGAATCGGGTGATGCGGGCGCCGAGTTCCGGCGGGTCACGATGTCGGCGTCTTTCGCCCGCGGTGTCGGGTTGTCGGGTCGGGCCTGGGATCGCGGCGACCTGGTGTTCGTCGAGGATCTCGGTGAGCTGACCGACTGTGTCCGCCGCCCGGCCGCGCAGGCGGTGGGTGTCAGGTCCGGTGTGTGCCTGCCCATCCGGGTCGGCGGCCGGATCGTCGGCACGATGGACTTCTTCGCCACCCGTACGTTGATCATGTACCCGGGCCGGGAGAGCGCCCTGCGGAACACCGCCTTCCTGGTCGGGCAGGCTCTGGAGCGGTTCACCGCGGCCGAGCAGTTGCGGGGCGCCGGCCGGCAACTGCTGGAGTCGATCGGCGAGGTGGAACGCAACGTCGGCTCGGCGTCGGCCGTGGCGGCGAACAGCGAGCACCTGACCGTCGAAGCGAATGAGCAGGTGGCGGCCCTCGGCAGGGCCAGCGCCGAGATCAGCAACGTGGTACGCGCCATTCAGGGCATCGCGGCGCAGACCAAACTCCTGGCGCTGAACGCGACGATCGAGGCGGCCCGGGCCGGGGAGTCCGGGAAGGGGTTCGCGGTCGTCGCCGGGGAGGTCAAGGAACTCTCCACCGAGACGGAACGGGCCACCGACGAGGTCAGCGTGAAGGTCGTCGCCATCCAGGCCGCGGTCGACGCGGTCACCGCGTCGCTGGCGCAGATCCACACCGCGGTCGGCGAGATCAACCACACGCAGGACCTGATCAGCGGGGTGCTCAAGGACCAGCTCGCGGTCACCAACGCCATCCTCAACTGACCGGCAGGAGACACATGCACGACATCTGGAAGCGAATGCTGGACGGCAACGAGCGGTGGCTCGCCGACGACCGGGCCGCGGCACGACGGATGGCGACCGTCGGCGGGCAGGCACCGTCGGCCATGGTCCTGAGCTGCTCGGACTCCCGGGTTCCGGTGGAGATCCTGTTCGGCAAGGGGGTCGGTGACCTGTTCGTGGTGCGGACCGCCGGGCACACGCTGGACGCGGCGGTGATCGGTTCGATCGAGTACGCGGTCGGGGTGCTGCGGGCGCCGCTGATCGTGGTGCTGGGGCACGACGGCTGCGGGGCGGTGGCGGCGGCGATCCGGATGGTCGACGAGGACGTGGCCCCGCCCGGGCACATCCGGGACATCGCCGAGCGGATCGCGCCGAACGTGCGCCGGGCCCGGGCCGAGGGCGCCGTCACCGCGCAGGAGATCGTCGGCCGGCACGCGCTCTACACGGCCGAGGAGGCGCGGCGGCTGTCGGTGTTCCCGATTCCGGCGGAGTGCACGGTCGCGGCACGGTACGACCTGGCCGGTGGGACGGTCACCGCGGTTCTGCAGCCGGTGTGAGCCGTTCAGCCCGGATGCGTGGCGACGGCCCGGTGTGGCACCGGGCCGTCGATCGCCGATTCGGGTTTCTCCCGTAGGCGTACCGTCAAAGGTTTTTGATCATGTCTTCGAAGCTCTCGGTGAGCGCGAACGGATCGATCACGGTCGCGGGTTCGCGCCGTTCCACCTCGGTGGCGAGTTCCGTGGCGGCGCGCTCGATGCGGCCACGCAGCGGGCCCTCGACCGAGTTGGCGCCCCAGTCGTCGCTGGCCGCGAAGACCGACGTCGGGATGATCGCGGTCCGCAGGTAGGCGAACAGCGGCCGCATCGCGTGCTCCAGCACCAGCGAGTGCCGGGCGGTGCCGGCGGTCGCCGCCAGCAGGACCGGCTTGCCGGCCAGGGTGTCCTTCTCCAGCACGTCGACGAACGACTTGAACAGGCCGCTGTAGCCGGCGCTGAACACCGGCGTGACCATGATCAGCGCGTCGGCGGCGGCCACCGCGTCCTGCGCCTGCTTGAGCGCCGGCTTGGCGAACCCGGTCAGCATGTTGTCGATGATGTCGTGGGCCAGGTCGCGCAGTTCCACGACCTGGATGTCGAGGGTGACGCCGCGCCGGGCGGCCGCGCCGGCCGCGGCCGTGGACAGTTGGTCCGCGAGCAGGCGGGTCGACGACGGCTGGCTCAGGCCCGAGCTGACCACGACGAGGTTGCGCTGTTTCATGCCTGGACCTCCGCTTTGCTGTCCTTCTCGAGTTTCGCCGCCAGGAGCGCGGCGTGGGTCGGCGCGTCCGGCACATGGGCCGGTTTGAGCGCCGCGAACTCCTTGCGCAGCACCGGGACGACCTGTTCGCCGAGGATGTCGAGCTGCTCCAGCACGGTTTTCAGCGGCAGGCCGGCGTGGTCCATGAGCCACAGTTGGCGCTGGTAGTCGCCGACGTACTCGCGGAAGCCGAGCGTCCGGTCGATGACCTGCTGTGGGCTGCCGACGGTCAGCGGCGTCTCGCGGGTGAAGTCCTCCAGCGACGGGCCGTGGCCGTAGACCGGCGCGTTGTCGAAGTACGGCCGGAACTCCGTCACCGCGTCCTGGCTGTTCTTGCGCATGAACACCTGCCCGCCGAGGCCGACGATCGCCTGGTCGGCGGAGCCGTGGCCGTAGTGCTCGAACCGCTGCCGGTAGAGGCCCACCATCCGCTGGGTGTGCGACGCCGGCCAGAAGATGTGGTTGGCGAAGAAGCCGTCACCGTAGTAGGCGGCCTGTTCGGCGATCTGCGGCGACCGGATGGAGCCGTGCCAGACGAACGGCGGCACGTCGTCGAGCGGGCGCGGCGTCGAGGTGAAGCTCTGCAGCGGGGTGCGGAACTTGCCCTCCCAGTCGACGACGTGCTCGCGCCACAGCTTGTGCAGCAGCCCGTAGTTCTCCAGGGCGAGCGGGATGCCGGCGCGGATGTCCTTGCCGAACCACGGGTAGACCGGGCCGGTGTTGCCGCGGCCGAGCATCAGGTCGACCCGGCCGTCGGCGAGGTGCTGGAGCATCGCGAAGTCCTCGGCGATCTTCACCGGGTCGTTCGTGGTGATCAGCGTGGTCGCGGTGGACAGCTGCAACGTCGAGGTCCGTGCCGCGATGTACGCCAGCGTGGTGGTCGGCGACGAGGAGAAGAACGGCTCGTTGTGGTGCTCGCCGAGCGCGAACACGTCGAGGCCGGCCTGCTCGGCGTGCTGGGCGATGGTGACGATGTCCTTGATGCGCTGCGCCTCGGTGGGCGTCCGGCCGGTGGTCGGGTCGGTGGTGATGTCCGAGACGCTGAAGATTCCGAATTGCATGACCCGCTCCTGGACTGCTCTGCCGGGACTCTGACTTCCCGGACTGTCCCGCACAACGCGTTTGACTCGGCAACTATTTCAGATTCAAACAATCCTGGCTGCGGCGGGGGTCACAAGAGCAGCCGCGACAGCCATGAGGAACGCGAGGTCGCCCTCGCCGCCCGAGACCACCCTGAGATCCCGGATCAAAACCATTCCCGGTACGCCTACCCGAACCGTGCCCGGAACAACGGCGACCTGCGCGAAACGCCAGCCCGCGACGCCCGTTCCGGGCTGAGATCGTCTGCGGCCGGCTTCTGGAGATGTCTCAACGGACGTGCGGCGGCACTCACGGCCGGCCGGAGTGGATCACCGCTCCGTCCGGGACACGGCTGTGCGGGCATTCCCGGCGGGCCGGAACGTGGGCGTCGCACCACAGCGGGCTTCGCGGTGGTTGACGGCAGGACGTCCTATGCGCGTGGGTAGACGCCGGCTGCCCCCAGGATGCCCGACACGATCATCGCGGTGCCGACCAGGATCGCTACCACCCGCGCGTAGCCCGCCGTGAATCGGTGTTCACGCGTCCCCGATCGCATCTCCCGACCGAAGAAGGAGCGACTCGACTCGACGCTCGAAGCCGCGAATCGACGGTTGAAGGCGATCGCCAGAACCCCCGCGACGGCGAGCACTCCGTACATGACGCGTTCCACAGGATCGGTCCTTCCCCAGGCTTCGCGAATTGCTACCCCGGCCTCGGAGGGTCGAATCCCTCAGCCGTTTCCAGGGTGCTCGACGAAGCGGGACGCCTGGAACCGCCCAGGCGAGTGGACGGCGGTCGATCGGTGGGGTGGTGACGCGCCGGGCCGGTCGCACCAACGGGGATGTCGACGGCGCCGGCCCCGGACCAGGTGCCGCGACGACGGCGAGAAAACGGTTTGGTTAGGGTGAGGCCCATGGGTGCGCTGAAACCGTGGCATGTGCTGTGTCTGATGTTCTGCATGCTGAGCGTCACCGCGATCATCGCCGCGGTTCTTCTCATCACTCGGTCACGCGCCACCAAGCGCCCGCCCGACGCCTGAGATCACCCTCGAACACGAACCCATGGACGGCCGCGGGCGTCTCGGGCGAGAGGCGTACGCCCAGGCGGGCACGAAACCACCCGGATCCTGAGGCCGGCGGCCGGCGCGATCAACCCGCTGGCCGGTCCGCAACGCTGGGCTGCGCTTCCACCGGGAACGGCCGGTCGGACCGCTCCTCCCGCGTATCCGGTCGGCGGCCGGTCGCGTGTTCCTATGGCCGTGCATCCCGGCTGGCGGTCGGTCGTGTGTTTCCTATGGCCGCGCACCCGGTTGGTCGCGCGATCGCGGATCAGGTCGGCGGGCCGGCGATGATCAGCGACGACACGGCCAGCCACCCGATGTGCCAGGCCTGATCCAGCTCGAACAGCCCCGTCCCCGGCCCGCTGTTGGTCACCCCCGACGCCCGGACCACCCCCACCTCGTCCAGATAGCCGCTCCGCCCGAGCAGCCGCCCGAGCCGGATCAGCGGCGTCCGGAGGTCGGCGACGAAATGCGTGACCGCGTTGAGGGCCACCCCGGCCGCCAGCCATCCGGGCTCCAGCGGCAGCCGCAGCCACCAGGCGGCGACCAGCAGAAACGCGGTCGTGGTTACCGCCCACGACGCCACATGCTTGGCGCAGTGCCACATGGCCGCCGATCGCACGCATCCGTCCGCGTCGAGGCCCTTGCCGTAGGCCTGCCCGCTGGTCTGCACCCAGTGATCCCCGACGTAATGTCCCGCCAGCATCACACCGAAGGCGACCGCGGCGACAACCGCCCTGACCAGATCCTCATGCTGCATACCGCGGCCCGCCTTCGCCGAGAGTGCCGTCTCACTTCAACTCCAGCACCCTCCGGCCGTTAACACCCCGAAACGTGTCCGCGCACACGCGTAGCGTCCATCACTTCCCATTTCAGCCCCCTGATTTGGTACGACAAAGCACGCCACCCGCTGCCCACTTCCGTCCGCGGTGCGGGATCGGCCGGATCCAGGGTGTATCCCACGAGCGGTGTTTTTGACGGTTCGGTCAGTACGGGTCGGCGGACGGGATCGTCCGGATCGCTGAACACCCCCGTCCGCCGGGATGAGATCGCGGGCCGGGCCTCGTAGGGTGGGTCTGCGGGAGAGGGGAGGGGCCGGTGGACGGAACCACGGTCGCCGAGTTGATGGCCGAGCTGGCGGCGCTGGACGATCCGAAGGTACGGGCCGTCAACGAGCGGCACGGTGACGATCACGGGGTCAACCTGGGTGCCCTGCGGGCCATCGCGAAACGGCTCAAGGTGCGGCACGACCTGGCGGTGCAGCTGTGGGCCACCGGGGACAGCGCGGCCCGGCTGCTGGCGTTGCTGATCTGCCGCCCGAAGGAGTTCACGCTCGGGCAACTGGACGCGATGGCGCGCGAAGCCCGTACCCCGAAGATCTGCGATTGGCTGGTGAACTATGTGGTGAAGAAGAGCCCGCACGCCGAGGAGCTGCGCGTCGCCTGGCTGGCGGACACGGATCCGGTGATCGCGAGCGCCGGGTGGGCGCTGACCACCGACCGGGTCGCCCGAAAGCCCGGTGGCCTCGACCTCGCGGGCCTGCTCGACACGATCGAGACGGAGATGAAGGACGCCCCGGACCGGCTGGAATGGGCCATGAATCACTGTCTCGCCCAGATCGGCATCGACCATCCGGGCCATCGGGCGCGCGCCATCGAGATCGGTGAGCGGCTGGAGGTGCTCAAGGAC
Source organism: Actinoplanes sp. NPDC049802 (assembly GCF_040656595.1). Taxonomy (NCBI): domain Bacteria; kingdom Bacillati; phylum Actinomycetota; class Actinomycetes; order Micromonosporales; family Micromonosporaceae; genus Actinoplanes; species Actinoplanes sp. NPDC049802. The sequence goes on along the minus strand of NZ_JBFAMR010000004.1, from coordinate 151,470 downwards.
TATCCGACCCCACCGAACTGCACGTCTCCGTTCGCCCCGATCTGGATCAGCGAGATGGTGCGCCGGAAGGCGGCTGCGACTACGACTGGAGGATGACGGCCGCGGCACGTTGCATCCACGGATTGATGTGCCGCCGGAGTCACTGAAAGTAGTTTTCCGTCATGGTCACTCGTAGAGGTTTACTGCAGATGGCGGGCGCGACGGCGGTGCCGGCGATGGCCGGACGGCGCGCGGCGGACGGCGCGGTCCCGGCGGCGCTCGAGCGGATCGCCGCGGCCGCCGCTTTCGGGGTGCTCGCGGAGGTCCGCGACGACGCCCGCGTCTGGCGGGGGAGCCGGGGCGTCGCGCGTCTGGGGACACGGCAGCCGGTGCCGGCCGGAGGGCGGTTCCGGATCGGCAGCATCACCAAGACCTTCGTCGCGACCGTAGTGCTCCAACTCGCCGGCGAAGGGCGCCTCGGGCTGGACGACCCGTTGCGGCGGTGGGCGCCGGGCATCCTCCCCGACGACGACCGCATCACCGTGCGCCACCTGCTTCAGCACACGAGCGGCCTGGAGAACCTGACGAACGCCCCGGCCTTCCGAGCTCTGTACGCGCCGGACATCGCGGCGATGCGCGACCGGACGTGGACCGCCCGGGAACTGATCGCGTTCGGCGCGCAGCTGCCGAGACGGTTCGAGCCGGGCGCCGGCTGGGCGTATGCGAACACCGGCTACGTGCTGCTCGGCATGGTCGTGGAGCGGGTCACCGGAAACTCCTACGGCGCCGAGATCCGCCGGCGGATCCTGCGGCCGCTCGGCATGCGGCACACCCGGGTGCCGGGCACCGATCCGCACCTCGACGGGCCGCACCCGCACGGATATGTCCCGGTCGCCGGCGAGCCGGTGGACGTCACCGTCTACAACCCGTCGCTGAGCGGCGCGGCCGGCGAGATGACCTCCACCGCGGCGGACCTGAACACCTTCCTCTCCGCGCTGATCCGGGGACGGCTGCTGGCACCGGACGAGCAGCGGGCGATGCTCACCGCGCACGGCACGCCGCGCGACTACGAATACGGGCTCGGCGTGAAGACCAGGGTGACCGCCGCCGGCATCCGGTTGTGGGGACACCGGGGCGACTTCTTCGGGTACGCGGCCGAGTCGTGGACCACCGGCGACGGGCGCCGTCAGCTGACCGTGGCCTACACCCCGTCGGCCGACCTCAGACCGGCCGACGTCACCGGACCGCTCGTCACCGCGGTGTTCGGCTGAGGCTCCGCCCCGGGTGTTCGCGCCGCACTACGGCCCCCATCCCCTTTTGATTACGGAGAGCTACCCTTAGTGGCTATATGTCAACAGTACGGAGCGTGAGGGATGCCTGTCACATTCCGGGCGGACCCCGCGTAGGGGCGGCATTTCGAACAGGTAGCCTTCGGGTCATGCGAGGAACCATCACCGCAGCCGTCTTCGCCTCTACCCTCCTGGCGATTTCTGGCTGCGCCACCCCCGGAGAGCCCGCCGGATCCGCCGCCACCGCGGCCCCGACGGTGTCCATCAGCGGCCTGGACGACGCCACCGCGTCCGCCTGCACGCTGGCCAACCAGGCCACGCTCGGTCAGGACGGCTACGACTTCGACGTCGCCACCGCCAACCAGATCGTGACTCTAGGTAAGCAGTCGAAGAGTACGTTGATCACCGCGGCCACCAACGTCGTGGAGCAGTCGGCCCGGCAGGCCGAAGCCGCCGCCGGCGATTCCGAGGAAGCCACCCACCTCGCCGAACTGCGGGCCGCCATGCTCAAGTTCCAGACCGTGTGCCAGAACGTCGACGCGCTCACCGTCAGCATCCAGGAAAGCCAGCATGCCCTCGACGCGGACGCCGGAGAGACCACCCGCTGACCCAGACCCGGCGGGACCACTGACCGCGCCCGGAGACCCCGGCCCCAGAGATTCCGCCAGGAGCTACCGGCTCGACAAGGCCACGCTCCACGGACCGCCCCGGACCGCACAGGTCCGGGGCGGTCCGTTTTCGGCGCCCGGCGATGGGTGATGACCTAGTTTGTTCGGCGGGTGATGATCGGCTGTCCGGCCCATGTGACCGAAGGCCGATGTAGGGATACGGTCACCGTCCACATGTCAACGGCCCTTGGGGGAGAGCCATGCACGTGGAGGAAACCGTCAGGGACGCATTACTCCAAGTGGAGGGGGCCGCCCGCCTTTACGGTGTGGATGAGGAGAACATAGCCGGGTTCCGGGAGGCCCTGGCCGAGCAGCACCCGAGCAACCGGGGGACCTACGCGTGTGCTGCCCTCGACCGGGTCATCACCGACCTCGCCTACGACCATCGCACCGAATGCGACGGAGGCGACTGCCGGACATGTGAAGGCCTCAACGAGGCCATGACACTCGCTGTCGCCAGCGTACGGTCGATGGTCGCCAACGAGATGACCTGGCAGCGCCGGCGCGGAAACCGTCGCTGGTTCTGGTCCCGATGAGCCTGCAGGACGATTTTCTCTGGTACACGCGCCGGGCTGTCGACTACTACCAGGTCCCGGACTCCGCGATCGCGGCCTACCGGGAGGCCCTGGAGGTGCCGGGTGGCCCGGCCCAGCCAGGGGAGATCCGTGCCCTGCACGCGTCGATCGTCAACATCGCGGCCGCTCACCAGCGCTGTGACGTGCCGGCGTGCCCGACGTGCGAGCAGATCCGGCACGCCCTGGCCGTCGCCATGGCTGTCCTCCGAACCGAGGTGGACGCTCACCTGCGCCGCCTCACCGCCGACGAGTCGGCAGTCGGCCGGGCCGGCGTGCACGCCGGCCGTGACCGGATCACCCGCATCTACCAGGCGGGTGAGCTGGGTCCACCCCCGGAGTTCGAGAGCGACAACGAGCCGACCCGCTGATTGCCCTACGCCGGTCGGGTCCGCTCGCCGGAGTCCCCGCGCCGGCCGTCAGCGGGCTCGCGGCGCTGAGGTAGCCCTGCCGCGGGCGGATCAGACCGCCACCCGCCCATCCCGGCCCCCGGGGCGCTGAGCAGGTTCGTGCTGCCCGGTTGCGGTGGCGGCCGGGTTTCGGCGGTGTCAGGATGGGAATCCTGGACGGGCGGCAAAGGAGGCGTCTTGACCGAAACCCTGACGGGGCGGACCACCACTCGGGTGGCCGCGCCGGGCCTGCCCGCCGGACCGTTGGCCTGGCAGCGCACCAGCGTCATCGGCACCGAGCTGGTCTTCGCCCGGGAGCACTGCGCGCAGGGGACCACGGTCGTCGCCGGCGCCATGCCGTATTCGGTGGGCTGGCATGCCGAGCTGACCGAGGACGTGACGATCGAGGAGCTGAGCGTCTCCTGCCGGGGTGACGGGTGGAGCCGCACCCTTCAGATGCACCACACCGGCAGCGAGTGGGTGATCCAGGCGGAGACCACCCCACCGGCCATCGATCCGGAGGCCGTGCCACGGCTCACCGACTCGCCGGTCTTCGTCTCCTGGGCGATCCGGCGACTCGGCCTGACCGTCGCGTCCGGGCCGGTCAGCGTCCCGTCGGTGCGGATCCTGGTGCCGGCGCTGGAGCTGGTCCCGGGCACCACGACCTACCACATGGTCAGCCCGAACAGGCTGCGGATCACCGGCGACGGCCCCGCCGTGACCTACGACATCGACCACACCGGCCTGGTCACCTACCAGCCCGGCAATCTGCGCCTCGTGCGTTAGGGACCCATTTCGCTTGTACGCGTGAGGTCGCCCCGCAGAGTTCGGGTTGTCCCGTCCCGGTCAGCGCGTGCTCGCTGCCCGGTCCCGCCTGTGCCGCGCCCGCCGGGCTGAGATCGTTGCGCCGGGCCGGTCACAGCAGGCGGCCGACTGATCGGGCCGGCCGTGGATGACCGTTGCCCGATCGGGCCGGCCGTGGATGGCCGTTGCCGGATCGGGCCGGCCGTGGATGGCCGTTGCCGGATCGGGCCGGCCGTGGATGACCGTTGCCGGATCGGGCCGGCCGTGGATGACCGTTGCCCGATCGGCCGGCCTGCCGAGGGGGCAGCTCAGCCCGGCGGGCGCGGCACGGGCGGGCGTGGGCAGTGAGATCGCGCCGGCAGGGCGGGACGGTCCCGATGTGGTGGGGCGATGTCACGCGTACCGGAAAGGAAGGTTCGGGCGTGTGGTTTTCGGGTCCGAATCGCGCCCGAAAGCCACACGCTGGGTTTCACATCATCGTGAAGTCGGCGAAGTCGAAACCGGGCGCCACCACACAGCTGACCAGCACCGGTTCGTCGCCGGCGGGCTCGGCGGCCTGCCAGACGCCGGCCGGGATCAGCACCTGTGGCCGGGCGCCGTCCAGGAGTTCCGTGCCGGTTTCGGCGGGCCGGTCTCCGCTGCCGCCGAGACGCAGCAGCAGCGGGCCGCCGGAATGATGAAGCCAGAGCTCGTCGGAGCGCACCACGTGCCAGGCCGACTCCTCACCGGGGTGCAGCAGGAAGTAGATGGCGGTGGCGGCGTGTCGCGGCCCGGCGTACCCCTCGGGGTGGAAGGTCACCGGGGACCGCCAGGTCTCCCGATACCAGCCGCCCTCGGGGTGCGGTGCCAGGCCGAGCCGTTCGACGAGGTCCGATCTCTCCATGGTTCAAGATCGTAGTTTCTGGAAGTGGCGGGCGGTGACGTAGGCGCTGACGGCCTCACCGAGTTTCCGGCCCTGGAGGTCGGCGTTGCGGAAGTGGATGCCGCCCCACACCCGGGCGTTGTTCAGTTCCTCGACCGCCTGGGAGAAGCTGTGGAAGTGCCGGGTCGTGCCGGAGGCCTCGCTGTACGCGCTGAACCCGATCCGGTCCCGGCCGAAGTAGGTGCGGAACGTCGCCATCCGGGCCGCCGTCGCGCAGGCGTGGCCGGAGGGGTGGTCCGGGAACGGCGGCGTGATCAGCAGCGGTGTCCAGTCCGGGTCGGCGGTGGTTCGCGGGTTCCCGTCGGTGCCGGCCTCGTGCACCGCGGTGACCGGCCGCCAGAAACTCCACGCCCGCTTGTCGTCGAAGCAGGAGATCTGGGTGTCGGCGAGGGTGACGTCGACCATCGCGAACATCCGTGCGGTCTGGAGCACACTGAGCCGCTGCGTCTCGGCGAGTTGGCGTTTGATCTGCCATTCGGTGACGTTGCGGTCGTGCCACCAGATCGCCGCCTCGGTCTGGTCGGCGGTACGGGTGGTGCTGTCCACCTCGCCCAGCGACTTGATCTCGTTGAAGTCCCGGGCGTAGGCGGAGCCGCCCAGTGGGTACGGGCCGGAGCTGCGGAACCGGGACGGGTCCGGGATCAGGAACGGTCGCACGTCGGCGACCCAGGCGCCGTCGGCGGCATACGCCGGTGGGGCCGGCCGCCAGTCGCCCGGCTCGGTGCCGACCACCCACTCGGCGTCCCCGAACGATCCGTCGTCCACCCGGGACGCGATCATGGCGGCCGCGGTCCGGTCGCCGACGGCGATCCCCGCGGTCTCCGCCGTCCCGTCCGGTATCGCGGCGAGCGCCTGTTCATATTGTTCACGGAGCCGGTCCGCCTGGGCGGGCAGCACCGACGCCAGCACCCGGTAGGCGGCGGTGGCCACGGCCGCGTCCACCGACTCGCGCCCGGTGGCCGGTGGCGCCGTCAGCAGCGGCTGGTACGGCTTGCCGCCGATCGCGTTGACCGCGTCGTAGACGGCGCCGCTCACCATGGCGAAGGTGCGTCCCTGTTCCCACGGCAACTGCCGGCCGACGTCCCAGATGGCGGTCTGCGCGTGGCGGTCCCAGATGATCACCGGATTCGTGGCCGCTGTTTTGGTCGGTGCGGCTGGTGCTGCGGCCAGTGTGGCCGGCTCCCCGGCCGGTGCGGTCGGCTCTCCGGCTTGTACGGCCGGCTCTCCGGCTTGTGCGGCCGGCGCGACGGCGGCCCCTGCCAGTCCGATGACCAGCGCGGTCACGGCTCCGCCCACTCGACGTCGCATGGGCCCCTCCCCGAGGACATCCATAGTGATCGATTCGAATGTGTCCCGGGCACTATACGTCGCCGCCGTTGCGCCACCTGTCCGGAAGGCGTCACGATCTGACGGAAACCGCGGATCATCGCCGGAGCGGCGCGGGCGGCGCGGCGGCGCGGGCGGCGCGGGCGTGCCGGTCTGCCGGTCCAGGGGAGCGGGTCGTCGCCTTCGCCGGGCACCGCGGCCCTCTGGTGCGGATCATCGAAGGTGGCGAAGATCAACTAGCGAGGGCCCGGGGCGAGCGCTGCCGAGCCGCTCCCCTTGATCCGGCAGCGGCCGGGTGCGGAAGCGCGCCGCGCCGCGGTGGCCCGTGGTCGGCCGGTCACGGTGCGGAGACGGGCTCAGGTCGCGGTCAGGGCCCGAACGGCTTGGATGAGCGCGGTGGTGGTGAAGGGCTTCTCGAGCAGGTAGATGGTCTCGTCGTGGTCCCGGTCGGTGTTCAGCAGCGGTTCGGCGTAGCCGGACATGTAGATCACTTGGACGGCCGGGATGAGTTCGGCGACGTGCTGGGCCAGTTCGACGCCGTGCATGTTCGGCATGACCATGTCGGTGAGCAGGATGTCGATGTCGTCCGGGTGCCGGCGGACGAGGTCGAGAGCCTCCTGTCCGCCGGCCGCCGTGAGCAGCCGGTAGCCGTGGCGGGCGAGCACCCGGGCCGTGGAGTCGCGGACGGCCTCCTCGTCGTCGACGAGCAGGATGGTCCGGGGAGCGGGGGCCGTGGTGGTGTCGCCGGGTCCGGGTGTGCCGGCCGGGGCGGCGGGTGGGGGTTCGTCGGTGACGGGCAACAGGATGGTGACGGTGGTGCCCTCGCCCGGCCGGGAGCGCAGGCCGAGGCAGCCGTCGGCCTGGGCGACGATGCCGTAGACGGTGGCCAGGCCGAGTCCGGTGCCACGGCCCTTGGGCTTGGTGGTGAAGAACGGCTCGAACGCACGCCGCGCTACGTCGTCGGTCATGCCGACGCCGTCGTCGCTGATGCGCAACCGCAGGTAACACCGCCCCGGTTCGGGCGGCGGCTGGCAGTCCAGGTCGTCGCCGGCAGGCCGGCCCGCTTCGGCGGTGATGCGCAGATCCCCACCGCCGGGCATGGCGTCCCGGCTGTTGACCGTGAGGTTGACCAGCATCTGTTCGAGTTGGCCCGGGTCCAGCCGTACCGCTGGCAGGTCCTGCTGGATGTCGACGTGCAGCCGGTTCTGTTCGCCGACGGCCGAGTTCAGCAGGGGACGCAGGCCGGTGAGGACGGCGGCCGGGTCGAGCACTTGGGGCCGGTGGATGTCGCGGCGGCTGAAGACCAGCAGCTGCTGGGTGAGTGCGGCGCCGCGCTGGGCGGCGTGTTCGATCTTCGTGAGGTCGTCGGCGAAGGGCCGCCAGCGTTGCGGGTCGTCCGCGGCGAGTTCGGCGATGTCGCCGCCGAGCAGGCTGGCGTAGTTCAGGATGACCGCGAGCAGGTTGTTGAAGTCGTGGGCGACACCGCCGGCGAGCTGACCCAGCGACTCCAGGCGCTGGGCGCGCAGGGCGGACTGTTCGGCCTTCTGCCGTTGGACCTGTTCGACCAGCGCGGCGCGCTCCGCTTCGGCGGCGAGCCGGTCGGTGATGTCGCGGCCGGCGACCAGCAGCATCTGGTCGCCTTCGGCGTGGAAGCAGGTGACGTTGTTCTCGGTGGTCACCCGGCTGCCGTCGGCGCGCAGAACGTCCGAGTACAGGACCCGATGTGTCACGGCGTCAGGGTCGGCGAACACCTCGGCGACTGCCTGGTCGACGGTGTCACGGGCGTCGTCGGGCAGCAGTTCGGCGTACGGGCGGCCGAGCAGCCACTCCCGCGGATGGCCCAGCAGCCGTTCGGTGGCCTGGTTGACCAGCACGATCCGCCCGTCGGGGCTGATGCCGGTGACGGCTTCCGGTACTGCCTCGAGCACGCCGTGGAGTTTCGACTCGGCGCGGCGCAACGCGGTCAGGTCCCGGGTCGCGGCGATCATGACCAGGCCGCCGAGGTCGTCCAGCCAGCTGATCGTGGTCTCGCCGGGCAGAACGCTGCCGTCCTTGCGTCGCATCCGGGTGGCGATCGTGTGCGTGCTGGCCCGGAGGACGGGATCGGCGAACAGTCGCGTTCCCAGATCGATCATCGTCTGGCGTACGTCCTCGGTGAAGAGCACCCGGGCCTGCCGGCCGACCAGTTCGTGCGCCCGGTAGCCGAGCATGCGCTCGCAGGACTCGTTGACGAACATGATCCGCCCGTCGCTGTCCGTCCCGACGATCGCGTCGGGTGTGGCACGCAGCAACGCGGCCATCCGCGCCTCGTCGCGTTTCTGCCGGCTCAGCTCGTGGGCGACGCTGACCACCCCGGTGACCGATCCGTCGGACTCGGTCACCGGTGCGAACGACATCCGCATCGGCAGCCGCTTGCCGTCGCGGCGCAGCCGCATCGTGTCCAGTTGCGCGGTGGGCTCGCCGGCCAGAGCACGCCGGAAGACGCTCAGGTTGTGCTCGGCGACCTCGGGCGGGTACAGCATCGAGACCGGGCGGCCTCGTACCTCGCCCTGCCGGTAGCCGTAGATCCGTTCCGCGGCGGCGTTCCACAGGGTGATCCGGCCCTGCGGGTCGCAGACGATGACGGCGTCCGCGGCCGAGGACACCACGGAGGACAGCACCGCCCCGGCGTGCTCGTCACGACCGGGCGCGCCGCCGTCGTCGACGGTCACCACCAGGGCCCGTCTCGTGCCCCGGCCGACCCGGACCATCCGCACCTCGACGGGACATCCCCGCCGGTCCACCCGCCTCAGCTTCGCCGCGGCGTCCCCGGCGAGCCAGTCGGCGGGCATCTCGGGCAGCACGTCAGTCACCGCGGAGCCCGGTAACGCGCCGTCGCCGGGATCGAGCAGCCGCTGGGACCCCGGGCTGGCCGCCAGGATCACCCCGGAATCCGGATCGATCACCAGCACCCTGCCCGGCAGGGTCGCTACCAGCGCGAGAAGCTGGTCGTCAGTGATCTCCAAAGATGCCGACATCACGATCACCTCACGTGCCGCCGTGCAGCCCAGTAACGTACGGTGTCCGATGCACAACGATAACGGTAATAAGTACCATTTGCTGCTGATCGGCCGTGGATCTCGACATCGCCGGGGAGGCGGTTTAGCCGGGAAAGAGACGGTAGGTGCCGGTCCATCGTAATGTGAAGATGTTCTCCGCTTCAGGAAGGGCCACCTCCGAGGAGCTTTCATGAGCGCCGGCACCAACACGCGGAACGGCCCCGCGACGGCGAGGACCACCGAGTCGGCACGCCTGCGGGCCCTCGATGACTACGACGTGCTCAGCGGGGAGCGGATCCCCGACCTCGACACGATCACCGAACTCGCCGCGGCCGTGTGCGACGTGCCGACTTCGGTGATCAACGTGATCACCGCGGACCGGCAGGTGCAGATCGCGGCGGTCGGTGTCGAACCGTCCGCATGCCGCCGCGACGATGCGATGTGCTCGGTCACCATCGTGCATCCCGATCCGGTCGTGGTGTCCGACGCCAGCGCCGACCCCCGCTTTGCCGACAATCCGTTCGTGACCGGTGTGATCGCCACCGTCCGGTTCTACGCCTCCACCCAACTGCGCAACCCCGCCGGACACGTCCTGGGCACCTTGTGCGTCTTCGACGACAGGGTCCGGACCCTCACCCCGGCCCAGCGGCACCGGCTGGACCAGCTCGCCGCCCTCGTCGTGGACGTGCTGGAGCTACGCCGCCGCGGCCAGGAGCTGCAGCGAATGGTCGCCCAGCGCGAGCGGACCCTGGGGGAGCTGACCCGCACCCGCGACGAGCTGCAACGGTCCAACAAAGCGCTTCACGACTTCGCCGGCATCGTCGCCCACGATCTGCGCAATCCGCTGGCCAGCATCGTCGGCACCGCCGCCCTGCTCGCCGAGGAGATCGACGCCCACACCGACGCGTCCCTGGCCGGCGGGATCCATCAGGTGCAGCGCTCCGCCGACCGGATGCGCCACGTCATCGACGACCTCCTGACGTACGCCAGCGTGGGCGGCCGGCCCCACTTCGGTGACATCGACCTCGCCCGGGTCGCCGCCGACGTGGTCGAGGACCTCACCACGATGCTCAGCGAGGCCCGGGCCGAGATCCGCATCGGAGACCTGCCGACGCTGGCCGCCGACCCCACCCACATCCGGCTCCTGCTGCAGAACCTGCTCAGCAACGCCGTGAAATTCCGCCATCCGGACCGGCCCTGCCAGATCAGCATCGAAGCGGCCACCACGCCCGGCGCCTGGCTGATCCACCTCGCCGACAACGGGATCGGCATCCCCGCCGACGCCCGCGACAAGGTGCTGCAGCCGTTCGTCCGGCTGCGCCCGCACGTCGAAGGCACCGGCATCGGGCTGGCCACCTGCGCCGAAGTCGTCCGCAGCCACCACGGTGAACTCCATATCACCGAGACACCCGGCGGAGGCACCACCGTCACCGTCAAGATCCCGCGACTGACGCCGGCCGCCTGAGCACCGTGAGCGCCGCCGGCGCCGAGGCGGAACGGTCAGCCCGGAGCCGATCAGTTCAGCACGAGCGCGTTGTCCCGCAGTTTGCGCAAGGCCACGCTCAACCGGTCGAAGTCCTCCGGGCGGTGCTGGGAGGTGGCGCAGAGCCGCAGCCGGGACATCCCTTCGGGGACCGCGGGGAACGGCACGGCCGACGTGTAGATGCCCTCGTCCAGCAGCAGGCGCGCCCACGAGTAGGTGCGGACCGTGTCGCCGAGGACGAGGGGGACGATCGGGGTGCTGGTGCGGCCGCTGTCGAGGCCGAGGTCGTCGATGACCGCCTTGAGGCGGACGGCGTTGGCGCGCATGGTCGCCAGGTGCTGTGGTTCGTCGACGATCACGCGCAGCGTCTCCCGGATGGCGGCCGTGTTGCCGGGGGCTATCGCCGACGAGAACATGTACGGCGCGGAGCCGTGCTGGAGGTAGGTGATGACGCCGCGGGAACCGGCCACGAAACCGCCTCCGGAGGGGAACGCCTTGCCCAGCGAACCGGTGGTCAGGTCCACGTCGGCGGGGGCGACGCCGGCGTGGTCGGCGGTGCCGCGGCCGTGTTCGCCGAGGACGCCGATCGAGTGGGAGTCGTCGACCAGCAGGAACGCGCCGTACCGCTGCTTCAGGGCGACGATGTCGGCGAGCGGCGCGACGTCGCCGTCCATCGAGTAGACGCCGTCGACGGCGACGAGAATGCGCTTGCCGACGTGGCCTTCGAGGAGTTCGGCCAGGTGGGCGGTGTCGTTGTGGCGGAACCTGACGACTCTGGTGCCGGCGAGGCGGCAGGCGTCCAGGATGCTGCGGTGGATCAACTCGTCGACGACGGCGATGTCACGGGGGCCGAACAGCGCCGAGACGGCGGCCAGGTTGGCGTCGTAGCCGCTGGCGAACAGCGCCGACGCCTCGGTGCCGAGGTGCGCGGCGAGTGCCTGCTCGGTGTCCAGGTGCAGTTCGATGGTGCCGGTGAGCAGCCGGGCGCCGCCGGTCGTGGTGCCCCACCGGCCGATCGCCTCGGCGGACGCCGCGGTGATCCGCGGGTGCCCGTTCAGGCCCAGGTAGCCGTAGGTGGAGAAGAGCAGCAAGTCGGTGCCGGCGAAGCCGCTGGACACGGTGGCCCGCGAGTCCAGCGGGAGGCCGAACGTGTACAGGTTCCCGTCGCGGATCCCGTCGAGGCGCTCCAGCCACTGCCGGGCCGGTTCGATGTCGAGGATGCCGCCGGGCACCACGTCGTCGCGGTACCGGAAATCGGCGGGGTACGCCGAGAAGGGGTTGTCGGCGAAGGCGCGCAGCTTGTCATGGTTCACGGCATCAAGGGAACGGGATTCTCCCGGTGACCGGCACCCCCCTTTCCGGTCCGCGTCACAGAGAGTAGGCGGTCCGCAGGAGACGGGCCGGATCCACTGAAGCGTGGATCCGGCGGAGCCGGTCGAGATTCGGGCCGTGATAATCGGCCGGATCGGTAGGTCCCGGTTCCGGATAGTTCAGATATCGCCCGACCGACCAGCGGGCCATCGCCCGATGCCCCGAGTCGATCCAGGTGTAGCCGTCCGCCACCGTCGCCGTGTCGACCGTCGTGGGCACCACCAGCCACTGCAGCATGGTGTGCGCGCCGTGCCAGGGGAACGCGGTCGTCCCCGGCGCCGTCCGTGCCGGCGCCCCGGTCATCCGTTTCAGCTTCGCCAGCCCCGGCCGGCCCGTCGCCGCCCGGCGCCGCACCACCGCGAGCAGCGCGGCGATCCCCTCCGCGGGCAGCGCCTGCCGGAAGATGTCGCTGCCGATCAGGTGCGTGTTGCGGGCCGCGCCGCCCGCCCGGTCGCGCAGCAGTCTCACATGCGGCTCCCGTCCCACCGCCACCGACGCCGGCTCCCGGCCGGTCGCCCTGGCCAGCGCGGCCACCTCCGGGCCGGCGTCACCGTTCAGGACGAAACCGTTGACGCGTACGGACGGCGTGCCCCCCGGTTCCGCGGTGAACTGGCACGACGACCAGGCGTTGTCCGGTGCCACGCCGATCCGGGCCAGCCAGCCGGCGGCCACCGCGGCCGCGTCCGCCCACCGGTACGTCAACGTGAACGTGCCCGTCGTCGTGGCCGGATGGGTCCGCATCCGCCAGCCGGTCACCACCCCGAACCGTCCGCCCCCGCCGCCGCGCAGCGCCCAGAACAGGTCCGGTTCCCGGGCGGCGTCCACGGTCCGGTGCCGTCCGTCGGCCGTCACGACGTCGGCTGCTGTCACGTTGTCGCAGGTCAGCCCGTACGCGGAAGTGACCGGCCCGATGCCGCCGCCGCAGGTGAGCCCGCTGATGCCGACGCTGCCGCAGGTCCCCGCCGGTACGGACACCCCGTGCCGGCCGAGGGCCGTGTAGACGTCGATCACCGTGGCACCGCCGCCGATCGTGGCGGTCCGTGTCGCGGCGTCGTACCCGACCCGGTTGAGCGGCCGCACGTCGAGCACCAGGCCGCCGCTGATGGTGGAGGCGCCGATGTAGGAGTGCCCGCCGCCGCGCGGCACGACCGGCAGTCTCATCCGGGCGGCGAAACCGATCGCCTCGGCGACGTCGGCCGGGGTGGCGCAGCGGACCACCGCGGCCGGGCGGATGTCGTCGAACCTGGGGGAGTAGAGCAGCCTGCTGCTGTCGTAGACGGCCGTGCCCGGCCGATCCACCTGCCCTTCCAGCCCGGCGGCGAGCGCCTTCCAGTCGGCGTCGGTGGGGGTGGTGGGCGGCGGGACGGCGACACCGATCAACCCGGCACTGAGTAGGGCACGACGGGACAACCGCATACAAATATCCTGGCACATCGCCCGGAGCCGGTGGCCGGAATACGCGGGCCGGTAGCGTGCCCGCCGTGACCGTGCTCCGCTCGTTGCTGCTGTTCGCCCTCGCCGCGCTCGCCGAGATCGGCGGCGCCTGGCTCATCTGGCAGGGCTGGCGGGAGAACCGCGGCCTCTGGTGGATCGCCGGCGGCGTCCTGGCCCTCGGCGCCTACGGCTTCGTCGCCACCTTCCAGCCCGACCCCAACTTCGGCCGCATCCTGGCCGCCTACGGCGGCGTCTTCGTCGCCGGCTCGCTCGCCTGGGCGATGGCCGTCGACCGTTTCCGCCCGGACCGCTGGGACTACATCGGCGCCGCCATCTGCCTGATCGGCGTCGCCGTCATCATGTACGCCCCCCGGGCCACCGACGGCTGATCACTCCGCGGCGGCCACCCAGTACAGCTGCTTGTGCCCGCGCGACTCCATCTCGGCGGCCAGTTCCTCCGCCTCCGCCCGGACGCTGAACCGGGCCACCACGAACCGGTTTCCGTTGTCGTCCTGCCGCCACACCACCCAACCACCGTCACTCATCGCTTGATTCTGCCGTCCGCCCACCGACCGGCTCCACCGTGAGCGTGCCGGCGTCGGCGTCGAGGACCGCGGGCACGCCGAGACCCACCGCGGTCTGCTGCTCGCCGTGCCCGATCGGCAGCCCGCCGAGCACGGGGACGCCCAGCCCGCCCAGGTGACCGGCGAGCACCTGGGCCGCCGTGACCCCGGCATACCTCCCCGGCTCACAGCCGGTGAACCGGCCCACCGCCACCCCGGCCAGCCCGTCCAGCCAGCCGGCCCGTTTCAGCTGCGTGAGCGATCGGTCGATGCGGTACGGCTCCTCGTTCACCTCCTCGATCAGCAGGATCGCCCCGGCGAGGCCGAGCCGGTGCCGGGTCCCCGCCGTCGAGGCGAGCAACGTCAGATTGCCGCCGAGCAGCACACCCCCGGCACGGCCCGGCCACCGCACCGGATCGTCGCCGGCCACCACCACGACCGGCTCGGCCGTCATCACCGCGTGCCGGGCGGCGGCCGTGGTCGGACAGTCCAGCGTGTCCCGCAGCGTGCCACCGGTCGGGCCGTGCACACTGGCCAGTCCCGCCTCGCACCACAACGCCACGTGCAGGGCGGTGATGTCGGAGAAGCCGATCACCAGTTTCGGGTCGGCACGGACAGCCACGAAGTCGACCCGGTCGACGATGCGCTGGGTGCCGTAGCCGCCCCGCAGGCACAGCACCCCGCGCACCAGCGGGTCACGCAGAGCGTCGTTCAGATCGGTGAGGCGCTCGTCGTCCGTACCGGAGAGGTAGGTGTGCCGGCCGAGCGCATGGCGCCCCACCCGCGTGCGCAACCCCCAGCTCGCGAGCACCCGCTCGGCGACGGCGGCCTGCTCCGGCTGCACCGGCCCGGCCGGTGCGACGAGCGCCACCAGATCCCCCGCACGCAGCCGCTCCGGTCTGATCATCACCGCAGCGTACGCCCGGGAGGCGGGCGGACCGTGACCTCGTGACGGAAGCCGGGTCAGCCCAGGCACAGGACCAGGAACTCGTCCGGACCGTCGCGGACGAACTCCATCTCCTCGAACCCGCACCGCTTCAGCAGGCGGATCGAGGCCGCGTTGTGGACATCGGCCTCCCCGTACAGCGGGCGGGTCGTCTCCTCCTCCAGGAAGAGGGTGAGCGCCCGGGTGCCGATCCCGCGCCCCCACCAGGCGCGGCCCAGCCAGAACCCGACCGTCCGCCGCCCGTCCTGCCACCAGGCCACGATGTGCCCGGCGGGCTCGCCGTCGACGAGGACGGCACGCGCCCGCACGGAGGGATCGCCGAGAACCCGGCGATGCCAGTGCTCGGTGAAGGAGGCGCGCGACCGGTCCGGGAAGTTGGCCCGCCGCAGCGCCTCGGCATCACTCTCCTGCTGGTAGAAGACCTCGAGATCCTCCACCGCGACCGGGCGCAACCCGACGCCGGTCATCGGCCCACATCGCTCACTCCGCCATGTTCTCACGGTGACGGGCCGGTGACGCTCGCCCAGTCGCGGGACCGACTGGCAGGATGGCCCGGGTGTTCGGTCGCAGCCTCCTGATCTTCGGCGCCGTCGCGGCGCTCGCCACCGCGATCCTGACCTGGGCGATCGCCGACGTCCTCCACGACATCAGCCTGCCGCGTTGCGTGAGCGGCCGGCGGTCGGTGAGCTGCGGCGGCGACACCGGCTGGCACGGCGCGTCGTCGCTGGTCACTGCACTGCTGGCGGTTCCCGCGCTGTTCACGCTGGCCGGGTCCTACCTCTATCTGGCGTCCCGTCTGGTCCGCGCCACGAAACCGCGCAACCGCGACGCCCTGCGCCGCTCGCTCCGCTCACGCTTCGCCCTGACGCTGCTCACGGCCGTCGCCCTCACCCTCCCGGCGACCCTCCTTCTCCGGTCGGCCCTCTGATCCGGTACGCCGTACCGAAGCGCTTTCCGCCCTGCTCCCGATCGAAGCGCTTTCCGCCCTGCTCCCGATCGATGCGGACCCGCACCGGCCGGATGGTGCCGCGACAGATCCGCGGGCGCGGTGCCGGCTCCGTGCCGACCCGGACGGAAAGTACTTGCCTAACGGGAAAGTGAGACGCTACTTTCCTAGTAGGCAAGTACATGCCGGAGGAGGAAGTCATGGATGTTCCGCCGATCGACGCCGAACTCGCCCTCGCCGAGATGCGGGCCCGCCGTGAGCAGGTCATCGACACCAATCTCGTGCCCCGCTGGTTCTGGCGTTCCATCACCGTGCTGATGGTGCTGTTCGTCGCCGCCGTGGAGACCGAGATCCCCTGGGTGGTCGCGGTCGGCGTCATCGTCTACACCCTGGGCCTGTCCGCGCTCATCATCGCCGTCGTCCGCAAGGCCCGCGTCCAGGTGCGCAACGATCTGATCGGCGCCCGCGGCGCGTGCGCGATCGCCGTCTTCACCGTGGTGCTGGTCGCGGCCGGGATCGGTCTCGGGTTCGCGCTGGAGGCGCTCGGCGTGCCGTTCCCGGCGACGCTCGCCACGCTGCCGGTGGCCGTCGGGCTGGCGGCCGGCGGCCCGGTGCTGATGTCCCACCTGCGCAAGCTGATGATGTCCCGGCCCCTGGCTGGTTCCCGGTGACCACCGAGCCGCGGTTTGACGAGCTGATCCACGCCCCTACCCGGTTGTCGCTGGTCAGCCTGCTGGCGGCGACCGAGTGGGCGGACTTCAAGTTCCTCCGCGACAGCCTGGGCATGTCCGACTCGGCCCTGTCCAAGCAGCTCACCACCCTCGACGAGGCGGGCTATGTGGAGATCCGCAAGGCCTTCGTCGGCAAGCGCCCGCGCACCTCGGCCCGTCTCACCCCGCGGGGCCGCGACGCCTTCGCCGGTCACGTGGCGGCCCTCCAGGAGATCGTCGTCCGCTCCGGCCTGGCCGTGTTCCCGGATCAGGCCGCCCGCTGAGGTGCCGTCCGCCCGGCCCGCCTGTTCGAGCCCGGCCCGCCTGTTCGAGCCCAGCCCGGCTGTTCGAGCCCAGCTCGGCTGTTCGAGCCCGGTCTGCCTGTTCGAGCCCGGTCCGGCTGTTCGAGCCCGGTCCGGCTGGGCCGAGCCCCGGCTGGGCCGAGCCCCGGCTGGGCCGAGCCCCGGGCTGGGCCGAGCAGTGGTCGGTCGCCGGGATGGGTCACTCGAAGGGCCGGGCACTGCTCGGCCCGGCGGCCGCGCAACGGCCTGGACCGGCAGGCGGCCGCGCGGCTCGGCGGGACGGGGCGGATTCGGCGGGGGCGGCGTACGCCGTACGAGATCAGTCGGTTGTCGGGGGTTGGTCCTGAGCCGCGCGGAGGGCGGCGGCGGCGACCGAGTAGGGGTTGTGGGTGTAGGTGCGCGAGAGCGGGCCGGTGGCGCTGAAGTAGGAGGCGGCGAGTTTCGCGGGGTCGGTGGCGATCTCGCCGCGGGCGACCGCGTCGTCGCCGTCGTCCCAGCCCCAGGGCGCGTTGGCGGAGTTGGTGCCGCAGGCGTAGGTGCCGGTGCCGCAGCCGCCGGAGTTGTCGCCCGCGAAGGTGCCGAGGGAGGCGAACAGGCTCGTGGTGCCGCGCTGGGCCCACAGTCCGCCGTCGGCGAACACGTCGATCAGCCGGTAGCGGACGTCGCGGTCGTTGGGGCCGTCCGGCGACTCGGAGACCGAGAGTGACGGATAGTAGACGATGCCGTCACCGTTGATCGTGTACTGCGGATAGGCCTTGAGACCGTGCCCGCCGCGCTCCTGCGCGGTGACCGGATGCTGGTAGGAGTCGTGCGGGGAGGACTGGAACCGCAGCGTTCCGTCGATGGTCTCGGAGCCGTTCGCCCAGTCGCCGCCAGCCGGCTGGTAGGAGTAGAAGTCACTGTGCGCGACCGTCACGGCGGCCTTGAGCGTCCCGTAGTCGGACCCGTCCTTGGCGACGATCTCCAGCACGCCCTCGCCGTCGTTCTCGTGTTCGGTCTCGAAGAACGGGTGGTCGATCCAGTCGCGGGGGTGGAAGAACAGGTAGGTGAGGTAGTAGTGGGTGCTGGTCTCCAGGACCGAGTAGTAGACCGCCGCCTCGGTGTTCGTTCCGGTGTTGTCCCAGTTGTCCCGGCCGTTCAGGTTCCCGTCGAAGTCGTATCGGGTGATGTAGTCGCTCTTGCCGCCGAGCGCGTGCGCGCCGGTGGCGTCGACGTCCTGATGGTGGATGGGCGCCCAGCGCAGGGCGATCTCCGCCCGGCTCGGGGCGGCGTGTGCCCCGGTGGCGAGACCGGCCGCGATCAGCGCGCCGGCGACGACGGTTGCCATTCTTCGCACGCGTCCTCCTCGTATCGGTGAACGTCAATATAAGTGCGGGGACTAAGCTGAGGTGGTGTCCGATCAACGGCTGCGTGAACTCGTGCTGATGCGCCGTGTCCGCGACCGGATCGACCGCGACTACGCGCAGCCGCTCGACGTCGAGGCGCTGGCGCGTCATGTGCACATGTCGGCCGGGCACCTGAGCCGGCAGTTCCGGTCGGCCTTCGGCGAGTCGCCCTACAGCTACCTGATGACCCGGCGCATCGAGCGGGCCATGACCCTGCTGCGGCGCGGCGACCTGACCGTCACCGAGGTCTGCTTCGCGGTCGGCTGTTCGTCGCTGGGCACCTTCAGCACCCGGTTCTCCGAGCTGGTCGGGGTGTCGCCGAGCGTCTACCGCAAGCGGGCGGCCGACCATCTCGCCGGATTGCCGGGTTGCGTCACCAAACAGGTGACCCGCCCGATCCGGAGTTCTTCATAGCATCGAGGTCATGAGCCTCGTCATCCACTCGACTTTCCTGCCGGCAGACGATCCGGAGAAGTCACTCGCGTTCTATCGGGACGGCCTCGGCTTCGAGGTGCGCAACGACGTGGGGTACGGCGACATGCGCTGGATCACCGTCGGCCCGCCCGGCCAGCCGCAGACCTCGATCGTGCTGCACCCGCCGGGCGCCGACCCGGGCCTGACCGACTCCGAGCGGCGCACCATCGCCGAGATGATGGCCAAGGGCTGCTACGCCGGCATCATCCTGGGCGCCACCGATCTGCAGGAGACGTACGAGAAGCTGGCGGCCAGCGGGGCCGAGGTGGTGCAGGAGCCGTTCGACCAGCCGTTCGGGGTGCGTGACTGCGCCTTCCGCGACCCGGCCGGCAACATGGTGCGCATCAACCAGCTGACCTGATCAGGAATCAAGAAGCGGGCCCCACCGGGGACCCCCTAGCGTGACTGGCATGACTACTCAAGGCATCAAGACCGTCCTGCACCCCGTCACCGACCTGGAGAAGGCCAAGGCCGTCTACACCGCTCTGCTCGGCGCCGAACCGACGGCGGACAGTCCCTACTACGTCGGCTACGACGTGGCCGGCCAGCACATCGGCCTGGTTCCCGGCGGCGGCCCGCAAGGGCTGAAGGCGCCGGTGGCGTACTGGCATGTGGCCGACATCGATGCGAAGCTGGCCGAACTGGCCGCCGCGGGGGCGACGGTCACCGAGCCCGCACACGAGGTCGGGCCGGGACGCCGCGTCGCGAGCGTGACCGATGCCGACGGCAACGTGCTCGGGATCCTGCAGGACAGCTGAAACTCACAGGGGGAGAAGCATGAGCGTCCACCGCTCGATCCGCGTGCACGGCGCCCGGGTCAACAACCTGAAGGACGTCAGTGTCGAGATTCCGAAACACCAGCTCACGGTGTTCACCGGGGTCTCCGGGTCGGGCAAGAGCTCGCTGGTGTTCGGCACCATCGCGGCCGAGTCGCAGCGTCTGATCAACGAGACGTACAGCGCCTTCGTCCAGGGGTTCATGCCGACGCTGGCCCGCCCGGACGTGGACGTGCTGGAGGGCCTGACCACCGCGATCATCGTGGACCAGGAGCGGATGGGCTCCGACCCGCGCTCGACCGTGGGCACCGCGACCGACGCCAACGCGATGCTGCGGATCCTGTTCAGCCGGCTCGGCGACCCGCACATCGGCTCGCCTCAGGCGTACTCCTTCAACGTCGCCTCGATCTCCGGCGCCGGCGCGGTGACCCTGGAGAAGGGCGGGGTCACCACCAAGGAGCGCCGCAGCTTCAGCATCACCGGCGGCATGTGCCCGCGGTGCGAGGGCCGCGGCAACGTCAACGACTTCGATCTGACCCAGCTGTACGACGAAACCAAGTCGATCAACGAGGGCGCCATCTCGATCCCCGGGTACAGCATGGAAGGGTGGATGGGCCGGATCTTCCGGGGCTGCGGCTTCTTCGACGTGGACAAGCCGATCGGCAAGTTCACCAAGCGCGAGCTGAACGATCTGCTCCACAAGGAACCCACCAAGATCAAGGTGGATGGCATCAACCTGACCTATTCCGGTCTCATCCCCTCGATCCAGAAGTCGTTCCTGTCCAAGGACGTCGACGCGATGCAGCCGCACATCCGGGCGTTCGTGGATCGGGTGGTGACCTTCACGGTCTGCCCCGAGTGTGACGGCACCCGGCTCAGCGAACCGGCCCGGTCGTCGAAGATCAATGGCGTCAGCATCGCCGACGCGTGCGCCATGCAGATCAGCGACCTGGCCGAGTGGGTCCGCGGGCTGCGCGAGCCGTCGGTCGCGCCGCTGCTGGAGAAGCTGCTGCACACGCTGGACTCGTTCGTCGAGATCGGCCTCGGCTACCTCTCCCTGGACCGGCCGGCCGGCACCCTGTCCGGCGGTGAGGCGCAGCGCACCAAGATGATCCGGCACCTCGGGTCGGCGCTCACCGACGTCACCTACGTCTTCGACGAGCCCACCATCGGCCTGCACCCGCACGACATCCAGCGGATGAACGACCTGCTACTGCGCCTGCGCGACAAGGGCAACACGGTCCTCGTGGTGGAGCACAAACCGGAGGCGATCGCGATCGCCGACC
This sequence comes from Actinoplanes sp. NPDC049802, assembly GCF_040656595.1. Taxonomy (NCBI): domain Bacteria; kingdom Bacillati; phylum Actinomycetota; class Actinomycetes; order Micromonosporales; family Micromonosporaceae; genus Actinoplanes; species Actinoplanes sp. NPDC049802. Next base: position 130,807 of record NZ_JBFAMR010000004.1, on the reverse strand, counting down.
GGGTCGTCGACCTCGGGCCGGGCGCCGGCACCGCGGGCGGCGAGATCTGCTACGAGGGTACGATCGACGGCCTCCGCGCCAGCGGCACCATCACCGGCCGTCACCTCGACGACCGGGCCTCGCTGAAGCCGTCGGTGCGGCCGGGCCGGGGCGCCCTGGAGATCCGCGGCGCCGCCACCCACAACCTGCAGGACGTGGACGTCGACATCCCGCTCGGCGTGCTGGTCGTGGTCACCGGGGTGGCCGGTTCCGGCAAGAGTTCGCTGATCCACGGCTCGGTGGCGAAACGTGACGGCGTGGTGGCGATCGACCAGACGGCGATCCGTGGGTCCCGCCGATCGAACCCGGCCACGTACACGGGGTTGCTGGAGCCGATCCGGAAGGCCTTCGCCAAGGTCAACGGTGTGAAGCCGGCCCTGTTCAGCGCCAACTCCGAGGGCGCCTGCCCGACCTGCAAGGGCGCCGGGGTCATCTACATGGACCTGGGCATCATGGCGGGGGTGTCGACGCCGTGCGAGGAGTGCGAGGGCAAGCGGTTCGAGGCCTCGGTGCTGGAGTACAAGCTGGGCGGCCGGGACATCTCCGAGGTCCTGGCGATGCCGGTGGCCGAGGCCGAGGAGTTCTTCGCCGCCGGGGACGCGAAGCTTCCGGCCGCGCACTCGATCCTGCTGCGGCTCGCCGACGTGGGGCTCGGCTATCTGACGCTCGGCCAGCCGCTGACCACCCTGTCCGGCGGCGAGCGGCAGCGGCTCAAGCTGGCCACGCGGATGGGTGACAAGGGCGGCGTCTACATCCTCGACGAGCCCACCACCGGCCTGCACCTGGCCGATGTCGAGCAGTTGCTGGGCCTGCTGGACCGGCTGGTCGACTCCGGCAAGTCGGTGATCGTCATCGAGCATCACCAGGCGGTCATGGCGCACGCCGACTGGATCATCGACCTCGGTCCGGGCGCCGGCCACGACGGCGGCCGCGTGGTTTTCGAGGGCACGCCGGAAGCCCTGGTCAAGGACGGTTCGACGCTGACCGGGCAGCATCTGGCGCGATACGTCTCCTGATATCGATCGGGTTAATTGGCACGCGGGGGCTGGAGGGGTCCCCCTACACTGCCAAGTCGCGGCACGGGGGAGTGCCGCTGCCCCTTGAATGGAGATTTCTGCGCATGAAGCGCTTCCTGGCCGGCACTCTCGCCGGTGTGACCGCCCTGACCCTCTCCGTCGGGTGCGCGAACCAGTTCCAGCAGCTCGAGCCGAAACTGGAGCTGAAGAAGGCCGCGGAGAACCTGGGCGCGGAGGGCAAGGCCGGCTTCACGCTGAAGGCCGGCGGCAGCGTCGACGACGTGATCGCCGCCGCCAAGGCATCGGGTGACAACTTCACCGCGGAGGACGAGGAGATCTTCCGCAAGATCTACAACTCGTCGATCACGATGGCCTGGGACAAGGCCGGCGAGAGCGTCACCGACGACAAGGTGATGCTGGCCGCCGACATCGACGGGGTCACCGGCCTCGACGTGCGGACCGTCGACGAGGTGCTGTACCTCAAGGTTCCGGTCACCGAGCTGGCCGAGAAGTTCGGCGCCACCAGCGCCGACATCGCCGAAATGCGGTCCGGGCTGTCCACCGAGGCGCCCACCATGGGCCCGCTGTTCGACGGTGAGTGGGTCTCGGTCGAGGCCGCCGACCTGAAGAAGCTGGGCGAGAAGTTCGGCGGGGCCACGGCGGCCGCCGCCGACCAGCAGGCGCAGAGCGAGAAGCTCGCCGCCGAGTTCAAGATCAGCGCGGAGAACCTGCTGGAGAGCGCCGACGTGGTGCGCGACGAGAAGGACGCCAAGCACCTGATCGTCACCACCTCCACCGGCAAGGCGACCGTGGAGGCGAAGCGCCTCGCCGAGGCCGCTATCAAGATCATTTCGCCGGAGGCCGCCACCGAGGCCGCCGACTCGCTCCAGAAGGAGATCGACAAGAACGCCCCGGCGGACAAGCCGATCGTCCTGGACATCTGGGTCGACAACGGCAAGTTCACCGCGTTCGAGATCAACTACCTGCAGTTCGTCGAGGGGGCGACCGGCCGCGGCACGGTCCGCATCGAGGTCGCCGACAGCGTCGACATCACCGCGCCGTCCGGCGCCCAGAAGCTCGACGTGGCCCCGCTCTTCGAGGCTCTCGCCGGAGCGGCGTCCGGCGGCGGCACCTCCGGCGCCGGCAACGCGGAGACCTGGGCCGAGCTCGTCGGCCGGCAGGCCGTCCTCATGGCGATCAGCGAGCAGGGCAAGCCGGCCACCTTCCTGAAGAAGGCCGCCAACCAGATGGCCATGCCCGGCGTCAAGGTGCAGGTCGTCCGCAAGGGCGTGGCACAGGTGACCGCGGGCAGCAGTGTCGCCTGTGTGGTCGTCCCGGCCACCACCCGCGGCGAGCCCAAGGTGACCGCCGGGGCCTGCTGACCCGGTCTCAGGGCCGGCGGGGCCGGGCCGACATGCGGCCCGGTCCACCGGCTCCGTCAGCCGCCGACACTCGTCACCCCCGGTCACCACTCGCGGCGAGCCCAAGGTGACCGCTGGGGCCTGCTGACCCGGTCTCAGAGCCGGTGGGGCCGGGCCGACATGCGGCCCGGTCCACCGGCTCCGTCAGCCGCCGACACTCGTCACCCCGGTCACCACGGCCGGGGTGACGTGCCGTTTCTGGCCTGCGTCGGCCGCGGGTGACGTTCAAGGCACCGGGTTGGGTGCGTTTGTTTCCGAGGAAGATCGGCGACGAAAGATCTGGCCGGCCGCCCTGACTCGTCAACGACCGCCGACGGCCCCTGCACTGTCGGTGAACGCCAGGTGTGGCACTGAACTGCCGAGACGCGGGCCACCGCGACGATCATGAGTGCGCGGCTCACTCGGAAGCGACCGCATTCTCAGCTGCCGGCCCCAACCGATCCGATGAGACGGGACACGGTTCACGGCTATATACGTCCCGGGAACATGACACCCGCAATGGGTGTCATCACACTCGCAGCGGGTGTCGCGTTCTCAAAGCACACATCGCTCTGGACACCGGCCTCCGTCTGCCAGGAACACGGGGCGGGCGCGCTCGTGGAGTGCCGAGTGGAGTGGGAGCGGTCGGTGGGCCCGGGAAGTCGTCGCTGGTCTGGCCCGGCCCCCGGCGGTTGCCGCGCCGGGCTCCGGCCGGTGGCGGTCTTCGGGGAGATCCGTGCCCGGCGGCGATGGTCCGCATCGGAGGTCACCTGACTTCACGCCGCCATCATTTCGGGTAACATGGCGTTTCTGGATACGCGGCGTTTCTGAAAGGGCTGGCATGCGGCTGACACGTGCCGAGCAGCAGCGGCTCACCCGCGAGCGGCTGCTCGACGCCGGCCGGGCCGCCTTCCTGGAGCGGGGCTATCTGGCCGCGACAGTGGAGGAGATCGCCGTGGCGGCCGGCTACACCCGTGGGGCCGTCTACAAGCAGTTCGGCGGCAAGGAGGGCCTGTGGCAGGCCATCATCGACGCGCGGGCCGAAGGGCTGGTGCGGAATTTCGCCGACGCGCTCGACCGGGTTTCCGGCCGGGAGGGGCTGCTCGCGGTCCTCACGCCGCCGCCGGGCGGCGAGGTGGCCCGCTGGGCGCTGGTGTCGGCCGAGGCCGTCGCCGCGATGTCCGGCAACCCGGGGCACGCGTCGAAGATGGCCGCGCTTCAGGACCGATTCGACACCGAGATCACCATTCTGCTGGAGCGGCACTGCGCCCGCCTCGGCGTCATCCCGGCGGTCCCGCTGCCGCACCTGGTCCTCGCGTGGGGCGCGATGGGCGCCGGGCTGGCGCTGCGGCAGGCGATCCACCCCGAGACCGACGCGGCCGCCGTCACGGCGAGCATGCTCGGCGCGCTCTTCCCGAGGAGGTATCCATGACCTTTCTGAGCCGGCTGCGCCGCCTTCCGATCCTACGCGGTGTCGCCGACGCCGTCTCGCACGCCGACCTCGGGCCGTATGCGGGGGCGCCCCGCGATCCCGACCTGCGCATCGGTGACGAGCAGGGCTACTCGACGGTGCGGTATGCGACCGGCCACATCGCGCACATCGCCACCTCGGTCAGTGAGGACGTGTGTCCCCGCTGCGGCTCGGCGATGGCCGAGAACCACGAGATCCAGCAGCGGGAGGGCTCAGCGGTGCGGCTGCGGACCGGGTCGGCCCGCGTCTGCCGGGCGTGCGAGCCGGACTCCTGGCTGCTGCGTTCACAGATGTCGGCGGTGGCCCGCGCCCGCGAGACCAACCGCCGCAACATCGTCTGAGCGCCGCGGGGCACGCGGCGGAGCCCGCCCGGGAAGAGGACAGGGGCTGGGCGGGGCCGCGGTCAGGCGGGGGCGCGCTCGGGTGTGGCGATGCGGGCGGGGCGGCGCAATGCGATCAGCGCCACCAGGAAGGCGGCGGCCAGCAGGCCCGCCGAGGTGGCGAAGGCCAGCCGGTAGCCGCCGGTCAGTGCGGCCGCCGGGGAGGCGCCGCCGGCCAGCAGGTTTCCGGTGCGGGTGGCGGCCAGGGTGGACAGGACAGCCACGCCGAGGGCCATGCCGACCTGCTGCGTGGTGTTGAACAGGCCGGAGGCGAGCCCGGCGTCGTCGTCGCGTGCGCCGGACATGCCGAGGGTGGCCAGCGCCGGCAGGACCAGGCCGCCGCCGGAGATCAGCAGCATGACCGGGAGCAGGTCGGTGACGTACGAGGCGTGCTCCGGAACGCGGGCGAGCAGGGCCATGGCGGCGACCAGCATCAGGAGCCCCGCGGGCAGCACGGTGCGGGCGCCGAACCGGGCGCTCAACGGGGCGGACGCGAACAGCGAGACCACGCCGATGCCGACCGCCGCGGGGAGCATGGCCAGCCCGGTCTCCAGAGCGCCGTACCCGAGGACGTTCTGCATGTGGAGCGCGACCAGCACCTGGAAGGCGAACATTCCGGACACGGTCAGCATCTGGGCCAGGTTGGCGCCGGTGACGTCGCGGGACCGCAGGATCCGCAGCGGCATGAGCGGGTCGCGGGCGGTGGCCTGCCGGATCACGAAACCCGCGAGCAGGGCGAGCGCGACGGTTCCGGTGATCCACGCGTACGGGCCGGAGGTGACGATCGTGTAGATGCCCAGCGTCAGGCCGCCGGTGACCAGGACGGCCCCGAGGACGTCGGTGCCGGCGGACCACCCGGCGCCGCGGTCCGCCGGGAGTGCGACGAGTGCCAGGGCGATGGTGGCGATGCCGATCGGCACGTTGATGAAGAAGATCCACGGCCAGCTCAGGGCGTCGGTGAGCACCCCGCCGAGAACCTGCCCGATGGAGGCGCCGGCGGCCCCGGTGAAGCTGAAGATCGCGATCGCCTTGCCGCGTTCGCCCGGGTCGGTGAAGAGCGTGACCAGGATGCCGAGTACGACGGCCGAGGCGAGGGCGCTGCCGACGCCCTGGAGGAAGCGGGCCGTGATCAGCAGGCCGGGCCCGTTGGCGACGCCGGCGAGCAGGGACGCGGCGGTGAAGACGGCGGTCCCGGCGAGGAACATCCGGCGGCGGCCGAGCAGGTCGCCGAGGCGGCCGGCGAGTAGCAGCAGCCCGCCGAACGGGATGAGGTAGGCGTTGACCATCCAGCTCAGCCCGGCCGCGCTGAACCCGACGTCCGCCTGGATGGCGGGCATCGCCACGGTGACGATGCTGCCGTCGAGGATGGTCATGAGCCCGGCGGCGGAGAGCACACCGAGGGCGGTCCAGCGTTTCGGGTACGACATGGGGTTCCTCCCGTCGAGGTACGACAGGTGGAACGCTAGCAGATAGTTCTGTTGCGGACTATCTCTATCGGTCTTACTTTGCGCGCTCCCGGGGACGGCGGGCCGACTGGGCACCCTCGGAAGGTGCCGCCAGATGCCCGGCGGCCAGCCGGTTCAAGGCCCGGACCAGCACCTCCCGCTCGTCACCGGCCAGCGACTCCAGTGCCTCACGGTGCACCCCGTCGACGATCTCCTGGCTGCGCTTCGCGATCTCCGCGCCGGTGGGGGTGACCGCGATGATCCGGGCCCGCCGGTCGGTGCTCGACGGGCGGCGCTCGGCGAACCCCGCCTTCTCCAGCGCGTCCACCGTCGCCACCATCGTGGTCTTGTCCATGTCGCCCAGCTCCGCCAGCTGGATCTGGGTGCGCTCCTGCTCCAGCGCGTGCACCAGCACACAATGCATCCGCGCGGTCAGGCCGATCTCCCCGAGGGCCGCCGCCATCCGCGTACGCAAGACGTGGCTGGTGTGATCGAGCAGGAAAGACAGATCGTTCTCGGTGCGGGCGGGGGCCATGGCGGTCATGCGTCAAGCGTAGCTCCGGACGGTTCGACTCCGGACGATCCGCGACCGAACGGGTGGGCCGGTCCCCGCGGCCGCGCCGGCCGTCGGAGTGTCCGGCGCCGCGAGCGTACGGGTGACAAGCTTCATGCTGTGGCGCACCGCCTGATCCTGATCAACGGGCTTCCCGGCTCCGGCAAGAGCACCCTGGCCGGGCGTCTGGCGTCCGCCCTGCGGGTTCCCCTGATCGGCAAGGACCTGCTGAAGGAGGCGTTGGCCGCCGCCGCCCCCGGGGTTCCGCCGCGCGCCCTGGGCCGGGTCGCCTCGCAGGCGATGTGGGAGCTGGCCGCCGCCACGCCCGGCGTGGTGATCCTGGAGAGCTGGTGGTTCCGTCCGCGCGATCTGGGTTTCGCCGCCGACGGCGTCACCCGTTCGGGTGCCCGCGCGACCGTGGAGATCTGGTGTGACGTGCCGGCCGAGGTGGCCCTGGCGCGTTGCCGCGACCGGCGCCGGGCGGCCGTGCACGAGGACGACCAACGGCTGCGCGAGGACTGGCCGTGGTGGGCCGCGGAGGCGGCGCCGCTCGCGGTCGGCCCGGTGATCACCGTCCAGACCGACCGTCCGGTGATCGCCACCCGGCTGATCCAGGCGATCAGCGAAGTCATCGGCGGCGTCTAGATCTGGAACGACGGAAGAACCGATGGGCGGGAGAGGTGGGACTCACGTCGTTGCGGCGATGAGCCCGGGCCGCGAGGGTGGAGAGCATGGACACACGGCGCCGCCGGAGGTGGTAGCGGTGGTGCGCGAGTGCGCGAATCCATAATGAGTTGGCCCGAGTCCCGGAACCGGTGGCCGTTCCGGAACCAGTCCCGACGAGAGGCGTGCTGCCCGTGTACGAACTGCTCACGAAGATCATCCGCCTGCGTGTGGAAGGCGCCGAGCACGTCCCGGCGAGCGGTCCGGTGCTGTTGGCGTCGAATCACCTGTCGGTCACCGATTCGACGTTCCTGCCGATGGCGGTCGCCCGCAAGGTGATCTTCATGGCGAAGGCGGAGTACTTCACCGGGCGTGGCCCGGGCGGGCGGCTCGTCTCCTGGTTCATGTCCCGTGACGGCCAGGTGGCGGTGGACCGGGACGACACCCGGGCCGCGGTGCGGTCGCTCGACGTGTGCCTCGGGGCGCTGTCACGCGGTGAGGCGTTCGCGATCTACCCGGAGGGCACCCGCTCGCCGGACGGGCGGCTCTACCGCGGCCGGACCGGCGTGGCGTGGCTGGCGCTCAAGTCGGGCGCCCCGGTGGTGCCGGTGGCGATGTTCGGCACCGACCGGGTGCTGCCGCCGGGGCGGATCATCCCGCGGCCGGCCCGGGTCTCGGTCGTCTTCGGCAAACCGGTCCAGCTGGCGGCGGTGGCGTCCGACCCGGAGAGCGCCCGGGAGCGGCGGATCGCCACCGACATGATCATGGCAGCGATCGGGGAACTGTCCGGTCAGGAGTATGTGCCGCGCTACGCGAGGTAGGTGATCGCGCGATCAGTCGAGCATGGCGCGGGCGTAGGCGGCCACGTCGACCGGCGCGCGGGCCGGACCGAGCAGGGCGTCGGTGAGCGGTTGCAGATCCTCGACCGTGAGGCCGGCGTCCCGCTGCCCCCGGTACGGGTCACCGGCGCCCTCCCGCGGCATCCACCCGCCGGACGTGGCGGTCGCCGGCACCCAGTGCCGCAGCACCCGGTCGACAAGCGTCTGCGCCGCGGCGTCCGCGAGGTCGGCCGGGTCGGCGAAGGCGAACCCGTTGCCGCACCGGCGCTGTTGCTCCAGGTAACGGTCCTCCCAGAAGCGCAGCGTCCAGCCGGGCCAACGGTCGGCGAACCGTTCGGTCAGGCCGTGCACCGGCTGCACCGACCACACCCCGGCGGTGCGGGCCGCCGGGTCCAGGTGCAGGCCGCTGCGCGGGATCCGGGGCAGTGTCGTCACCCGCGGCAGCTCGAAGAGCTGGTCGAGCAGGGCGGGCCCGATCGACCAGGGGTCCTCGGCGTTGTAGTCGACGCCGTACGCCGTGGTCCCGACGGTGATCAGGTGGTGCAGAACCAGTTCCTCGTCGGGCCCCGGCTTGTGCCACTTGAACAGTGCGGTGTTGTCCCACGGCGTCCGGCCGAGCACCGCCCGGTCCAGGCCGAGCGCGTCGGTCACGTCGGCGATCCCGTTGTACGCCCACCGCACCGTCCAGCCCGGCCACGTCCGCCCGCAGCCCTCCAGCAGCGCGAGCCGCTGGTGGTAGTCGACGTCCAGGAAGAACAGCAGCTCCCGCGCGTCGAGATCGATCAGGGCGCCGGCCTCACACACCGACTCGGACTGCCACATGCCCGTGTCCTCCCAGGCGGGCATGGCGCCGAAGACGGCGAGCGCCGGTTCCGGGCCCAGCGCCAGGTACGCGTCCAGGCTGTAGCCGATGCTGTCGCCACCGCAATGCGTCCACGCGCCGTCCATGCGGATCGCCACGTTCGCCCGTGATCCCATGTGCGGATCATATTCATGATCATCCGAGTTCGTGTCGGGGGTGTCACCGGCGGTGGCGAAGATCAAACCCCAGAAACCATGAATCTTCCGGAGGAAGTGACGATTTTGCACCCCGTGTTAGCGTGCGGCTCCGGTCAATACGGCCGGGTTCCAGCGGGGGGACTTGTTGGCGGATCGTCGTACCTTCATCCGGACCGGTGGACTCTTCGCCACCGGTGTCGCGGTCACGGGCGTCGCGGCCGAACCGGTGCTGGCGTCCGTACCGGATCAGGGTCTTCCGATGCTCGGCTGGCACGCCGCCCTGGCGAACCGGCGCTACACGCCCGCGGTGGTCGCGGTGATCGGCTCGTCCAGCTCCGAGGGCGTCGGATCGACGATGTACGGGCGAGGCTACGTCCCGCTGCTCGCCGACAACCTGCGCGCCGCCTTCCCGGTCGCCGGAGCGGCCGCCGGTGACAACTACACGGCCGCGTGGGGCCGGCCGGCCGGGTCGTGGCCGGTCCTGCTCTCCGGCGGGGCCCGGACGGCCACCCTCGGCTGGGGGCTCAAGTCCGCCGACCTGAGAGCGGCCGGGCAGACCGCGACGTTCACGTTCACCGGCACCAGCGTCCGGGTGTGGCACTCGGCCTTCCCCGGTGGGGGCGCGTTCGCCGTCACCGTCGACGGCGTCACCCTGTCCACCGTCGACACCGGCGGCCCGGCCGTGGACCACGACGCCGCCTGGATCTCACCGCGGCTCGAACCCGGCCGGCACACCATCGTGGTGACCTGCGTGAAACCGGAGGTGCGCCTGCACGGGTTCGCCGTCTTCCACGGTGACGAGGACCGGGGAGTGCACGTCTACAGCGGCGGCCACGGGGGGCTGACCAGCGGTGACTTCGCCGACGGCGCGGCAGGCTGGGCACCGCGGCTGCGGACCGTCCAGCCGCATCTGGTCATCCTCCAGTTGGGTGTCAACGACTGGCGTACCCGGGTGCCCGCCGCCACCGTCAAACGCAACCTCAAGTCGATCATCGCGACGGTGCGGGCGCACTCCGGCACCGGGCCGTCGTTCGTCGTCTACGGCTCCCCGCGCGTCTCCGGCGGCCGGTCGCTGCAGGACTTCGCCCAGGTGACCCGGGCCTGGCAGGACGTCGCGGCGGAGGACACCGGCGGCCCGGGCGGCGGCAGTGCCGTCGCCTTCTTCGACCTGGCCGCCCGCCAGCCGGCGCCGTCCGCCGACAACAGCCTCGGCCTGTACTGCGACGACCTGGTCCACATGACCGACCGGGGCGCCGCCTTCACGGCCGACGCCCTGGCCTCCTTCCTGTCCCCATAGCTGCTGCCGCGCGGCCCGATCTCAGCGGTCGGCGAAGGTGGGACGATCGTCCGGCACGGAGTCCGCCGCCGGCAGCTTCGGGGGCTCTGCGGGGATGGCCGCGATGCCGGCCAGGATGAGCACGCCGCCGGCCATCTGGACCGGGGTGAGCCGCTCCCCGACGACGATCCAGGCGAGGATCGAGGCGAAGACCACCTCGAGGAGCCCGACGAACGAGGCCAGCCGGGAGCCGAGGCGGCTGGAGCCGAAGATCCCCGAGGCGTACGCGACGGCGGTGCCGAAGACGGCGACCACCATGAGCGGCACCCACCACGGGACCGGCGAGCCGAGCAGCGGCACGTCGCCGGTGGTGGCCGTCATCGGGACGATGCCGATCAGGCCGGCCAGCGCCAGGGTGAGCCCGCCGAGCAGGAGGCCGGCACCGGCGAGCGCGACCGGCGGCAGGCCGTCGGCGGGGCGGGCGGCGACCACGAAGTAGACGGCGCAGCCGACCGCCGCGGCGAACGCCAGGGCGACGCCGAGCGGGTCGACGGCCTCCAGCGCGCCGGGGCCGATGACCAGGACGAGACCGCCGATCGCGAGGACCGAGCCGAGCAGGACGGCGGGGCGGGGCGGGCGGCGGGTGGTCAGCGCCACCCAGACGACCAGCAGCAGCGGTGCCTGATACTCGATGAGTAGCGCCGCGGAGACCGGGATGCGGTGGATGGCCGCGAAGTAGGTGAGTTGTGTGAACGCGACGGCGATGACGCCCATGCCGGCGACCCGCCAGCGACCCCGCCACAGTGCGTCCCACCGGCCGCGCAGGGAGAACAGCACGAACGGCAGCAGCAGCAGGCTCGCCGTCAGCGCCCGGGCGGTGACCGCGGCGGCCGGTGACCAGCCGGCCTCCAGCAGCGGTTTGATGAACGCGCCGGACGTGCCGAAGGTGGCGGCCGACGTGACGGCGGCGGCCAGCCCGGCCGTTTGCGGCGGCAGCTTCACGACGATCCCCTTGTCATGGGCTAAGTTTCTTACGCCACTGACGCTAAGCCGCCCCGGATAAGGAGTCAAATTGCTTTTTGCCCCTGACGCCGAGGAAGCGCTCGACTTCGTGGTCGCGCTCGCGAACACCGCCCCTGGGGCGTCCCGGACCGGCGACGACGAACTCGCCACCATCGATCAGCTGCGTGAACTGCTCGGCCGCTACGTCTACTCCGGCCGCGTCGACCACGATCAGGCCGAGCTGGACGCGGTCCGGTCCACTCGGGACCTGCTCCGCTCGGTGTGGACGCTCGACCGCGACGACGCGGTCGACGCCGTGAACCGGATGCTGCGCGAGGCCCGGGCGCTGCCCTACCTGACCCGGCACGACGGCTCGGACTGGCACATCCACGCCACCGAGCCGGGCGCGCCACTGGCCGAACGGATCCGCGTCGAGGCGGCTCTCGCGCTGATCGACGTGATCCGGATGAACGAGACCGGCCGTCTGCGGGTGTGCGCGGCCACCGACTGCACCGGCCTGTTCCTCGACCTGTCCCGCAACGGTTCCAAGCGGTTCTGCTCGGTGCGCTGTGGGAACCGGGTCAACATGATCGCCTTCCGGGCGCGTAGAGCCGGCCGCTGACCCGGCGGGCGCGGCACTCGGCGACCCGCGAAGGTCCGCCCCACCATCGAGATCTGCCGTTCCCCCACGGATCTTCGGCGAACACCTAGAGTGGCGGCTTGACTTCCTCCCCGCACTAAGGACGGGGATTCCCTTCGGCCTTGCGGCCGAACCGGTTTACGCCGGGCGCCTCGCGGTGTGGGGTTCCTGCTTCACGGCCGACCGCAGAAGGGAGGACCCTTGCTGTCTGATATCAGCTCCACATGCTTCGCCGGGGTTGTGCCCGGCTACGGCTCGTCCAGCCGCAAGGATGTTCGTGGCCGCGTTGACGTCCCAATCGTGCCGGATGCGGCAGGCCGGGCACGTCCAGTGGCGTGTCCCGAGGTCCAGCTTGGCCAGCAGGTGCCCACAGTGCGAGCAGGTCTTCGAGCTGGGATACCAGCGGTCGATGACGACCAGGGTGCGGCCGGTGCGGGCCGCCTTGTATTGCAGCATCTCGCGGAACTCGGCCCAGCCCGCGTCGGAGATCGACTTGTTCAGCCCGGCTTTCGCGGCGGCCCCGTTGGGGGCGTATGTGCCGTTGCGGCGCGGGACGGGTTTCGGCCGATGGGTCAGGTTCGCGACGGCGAGGTCTTCGAACACGATGGTGTCGGCCTGCCTGATCAGTGTGGTGCTGGTCTTGTGCAGGAAGTCGTGGCGGGCGTTACGCACGGCACCGAGGACACCTCGGACAGGAACGCCAGCTCTGCGGTCTTCTTCCAGGCGGTCAGCGCTGCGTCGGTCTGCTGGTACGAGGTCTTCTCGCCGTGCTGGGAGAACGCCGCGCGCCGGTCGGCGAGGGTCTTGTTTCAGACCAGGCGCACACACCCGAAGGTGCGATTGAACACCGCAGCCTGTTCGGGGGTCGGGTAGGCCCGACATTTGTACGCCGTACGCATGTTCGACAGCTTACCGAGAGGATGTCATGAGTCAAGTGTGCGCGGGCTTGTTTCCGGACTGCGTCCTCAGACCGTCCCGGCTGCGCCGGGCCGCTCCTGACGGAGCCGCCATTCCTCCCCGCCCTGAAGGACGGGGCATCCTGGCGGACCTCCGGTGAACCGGGGGTGGACCGGCCGTGGGCCTTGGATGATCGCGGCCACGTCGGCCGACGCCGACTGGCGGATCGCGCTGGCCGCGCTGGCGGCGGCATCCGAGGCGCCGGTGGCGGCCGTGGTGCTCGGCGCCACCCTGCCCGATGACGACCCGGCCCGGCGGTTCCTGGCCGGGGTGCTCGAGGTGACCGGCGCCGCCGAAATGGCCCTGGACCGGGTGCGTGACCTGGCCGAGTCGATGAGCCGGTCGTACCGGATGGTGTTGATCTCTTCGGATGCCGGACTGCTCCTGCCGGTCGGTGAGGGCGGCTGGACGCTCGTGGATCTGGCCGTGGCGATGGGCGCGCCCGCCGTGGTGGTGACCGGGCCGGGGCCCGACGCGGCCCACCACACCAGCCTCGTGATCGACGCCCTGCACGGGCGGAATCTGTCCGCGGCGGTGGTGACCATCGGTGACGTCGACGAGAGCGCGCTGCCGTTGCCGCCGGTCGGCCGGATCCCCGCGGCCGCGCCGGAGAGCGCCGCGCCGGAAGACGACGCGCCGGAAGGCGACGCGCCGGAAGACGACGGTGAGCCGGCGGACCGCTTCGCCGGGGCGGCCGAGTGGTTCGAGCCGATCCCGCGGGAGGGATCGCATCCCGCCACCCCGCCCGTCGACCCGGAGCCCGGGGCCGGCCCGAAGCCGGTCGACGGCAGACGGTTCGTCCTCGGGCTGCTCGGCGTCTTCGCCGTCATGGTGCTGCTGGCGTGCGGCCTGGGCTGGTGCGGCAGCCAGCCGGCCACCTACTCGGTGGACATCGAGCAAACGAACCGGATCGAGCCCACCCTGCGGCCGTACACCGGACAGCCGCGTCAGGCGATTCCCTCCGCGTACTCCCCGCGGCCGCGCCGGTCGTCCACCGACGCCTGCCCGGAGAACATGGGCCGGGTCGGCCCCGCCCGGCCGGGCGCGGCGACCACCGGGCGGGTGAACAGGGCCTGGAAGCGCATCGAGAACTGGCTCGCGAGGAAGGCGCCGGCCAGCGCCCGCGGGCTGCGGCCACCGGCCGACCGGGAGAAGCTCGACGAGTCGCAGCGCCGGATGTCGGTGGCGTTCCCGGCCGACCTGGCCGCGTCGCTGCTCCGCCACGACGGCGCCGACCGTTTCGACCTGCCGCCGTTCTTCCGGCCGATGAGCCTCGACGAGATCCTCTCCGATTGGCGCGGCACCTGCACGGTGCTGGCCGGCGACGGCGCCTCCTGGGCGCCGGGGTCGTGGTGGCACCCGCGTTTCGTGCCGTTCGCGGCGGCCGGGGACGGCGGCTGCCTGCTGGTCGACCAGCGGCCCGGTGGCCACGGCCGGGTCGGCGAGTTCTACTCGGAGAGCGGCACCGGCTTCGACGAATGGCCCGCCTCGGTCGCCGAGCTGCTGGAGAGGACCGCCACCTCGCTGGAGACCGGCCGCCCGTATGCCGGCCGCTATCGTCCCACCGTGGACGCCGCCGGCCTGCTGGAGTGGAAGACCGTCTGACACCGACGGACAGTGGGATTTTGCACTCTCAGTGCACTTGTCGGGTTCGGCCTGGGACTTTAGCGTCGAGCCATGTCTGAATCGTGGACCTTCGCGGTCGGTCGCGACGACCTTTCCCGCACCGTCGTCGCCGAGTCGGCGACACCGGAGATCACCGACGGCGAGGCGCTGCTGCGCGTCGACCGGGTCGGGCTCACCGCCAACAACATCACCTACGCGGTGCTCGGCGAGGCGATGCGGTACTGGGAGTTCTTCCCCGCCGAGCATCACGGGCTCGGCGCCGAGTGGGGGCTTCCGCCACTGTGGGGGTTCGCCGAGGTGACCCGCTCCACGGTGCCCGGCGTCGAGCCGGGCCTGCGGGTGTACGGCTACCTGCCACCCGCCGGGCACCTCGTGGTCCGGCCGGAACGCGTCGACGCCGGCGGATTCCGGGACGGATCGGAACACCGGGCCGCCCTGCCGTCGCCGTACAACGGGTACCGGGCCACCACCGGCGACGCCGCCTACCGGACCGACCAGGAAGATCTGCTGATCCTGTTCCGGCCGCTGTTCTTCACCTCGTTCATGCTGGCCGACCAGGTCGCCGACAACGGCTTCTACGGCGCCGGCCAGCTGGTGCTGTCGTCGGCGTCGAGCAAGACCGCGTACGCCGCCGCCTTCGAACTGCACGGCCGCGGCCCCCGCCTGATCGGTCTCACCTCACCGGCCAACGTGGAGTTCACCCGGGCGCTCGGCTGCTACGACGAC
Source organism: Actinoplanes sp. NPDC049802 (assembly GCF_040656595.1). Classification (NCBI taxonomy): domain Bacteria; kingdom Bacillati; phylum Actinomycetota; class Actinomycetes; order Micromonosporales; family Micromonosporaceae; genus Actinoplanes; species Actinoplanes sp. NPDC049802. The sequence goes on along the minus strand of NZ_JBFAMR010000004.1, from coordinate 115,775 downwards.
GTCGTCACCTACGACGAGGCCGAGCGGCTGGACGCCGTGCCGACCGTCTATCTCGACCTGTCCGGCAGCCCGGCCACCCGGTCGGCGCTGCACCGCCACCTCGGCGACCACCTGGTCCGGGACATCGCGGTCGGGCTCACCACACGCACCCCCAACGCCGACGCCGCGGGCGAGGTCTTCTTCGCCCCGAACCAGATCCGCAAACGCCGCCACGACTGGGGCCGCGACGGCCTCGACGAGCGGTTCGCCGACGCCTGGCAGCGGTTCGCCGCCGTCGTCGGCAAATGGCTCGACGTGCATGCCGGCGCCGGGCCGGAGGACCTGCGGCGGGCCTGGCTGGAGGTGCTGGCCGGCCGCACCCCGCCGCGGGTCGGCCACGTCATCCAGCTTTGACAGCTCAGGCCGGGGAGATCTGGGCGGCCACGATCCGCCAGCCGAGATCTTCCCGGTACGCCCACGTGCGCGCGTAGCGCAGCCGGGCCGCGAACGGGGCGCCACCGACCGTGCCCCGCGACCATCCGTTCCGCCGCGACCCGCACAGCGGCCGTTCTCAACGGAGATTCAGCCCGCCGTCGAGCAGGATCACCTCGCCCGTCAGGTAGGTGTTGCCGATCAGCGCCGCGATCAGATCCGCCACGTCGGCGGGCCGGGCCGCGCGGCCCATCGGGCTCGACGATCTCCACAGCTCCTGCGCGGCCGTCCAGGAGGCGGTGAGCGGTGTGTCCACCAGGCCGGGCGCGACCGCGTTGACCCGCACCCGCGGCCCGAGCGCGGCGGCCAGCAGCTTCGTCACGTGGTTGAGGGCGGCCTTGCTGGCGGCGTACGCGATCGAACTGCCCTTCGGCCGCACCCCCGCATGGCTCGTCACGTTGACGACGCAGCCGTTCGCGGTCCGCAGATGGGGCAGCGCCGCCGTGCACAGCACCCACGGGGCGATCACGTTGACGTCCATCAGCTTGCGCCAGTCCGCGGGGCTGAGCCCGGCCAGATCGTCGTGCGGCACCGGCCACGAGATGCCCGCGTTGTTGACCAGCACGTCAAGGCGCCCGTGCCGTGCGACGACCGCCGGCACGAGCCCCGCTGCCGCGTCGTCGTCGCCCAGATCGGCCTGGTGATACGACCCGCCCAGTTCGCCGGCGAGCGCCAGCCCGGCGTCCCGGCTGGACCGCGAGTGCACCGCCACCGCGAAACCGTCCGCCGCGAGCCGCCGCGCGGTCGCCTCCCCGATCCCCGAGACCGACCCCGTAACAAGTGCCACCTTGCGCATCGCCCCAGCCTAGAGATCACGCTCCGCGGAGCCGGGCTTTCGGGGCGGGTCGCGGGCATCCGGCCGGTCGATGCCTGGCGACTGGCTGTGATCGTGGCGGGGCCCTAAGCTGACCGCCGTGTCGGCTGACGTCGTGTTGCAGGCTGGGCTTCGGCTGAGCGATCGGTACCGTCTGCACCGCCGGCTCGGCGCCGGCGGGATGGGCGAGGTGTGGCTCGCCGTCGACGAGGTGCTGCAGCGTACGGTCGCGGTCAAGGCGATGCTGCCCGGCATGGACGCCGACCCGGATTTCGCGCGCCGCTTCGTGGCCGAGGCGACCGCGATGGCCCGGATCAACCATCCGGCGGTCGCATCCATTCACGACTTCGGCCGCAGCATGGGTGTCGCCTTCCTGGTGATGGAGTTCGTCGACGGCGAGTCACTGGCCCAACGACTGTCCCGCGGCCGCCTCGCCCCGGACGAGACGATGCGCCTGATCGCGCACGTCGCCGACGGGCTCCAGGCCGTCCACGACCAGGGCCTGGTGCATCGCGACATCAAACCCGCCAACCTTCTGGTACGCCGTGACGGCACCGTGGTCATCACCGACTTCGGGATCGCGCGCCACGAGGACGCCGGCCGGCTGACGGTGTCCGGGGCGATCCTGGGCACCCCCACCTACCTGTCGCCGGAGCAGGTCCGCGGCGAGCCGGCCGGCCCGCTCAGCGACGTCTACTCGCTCGGTCTGGTCGCCTACGAGTGCCTGTCGGGGGAGAAGCCGTTCGTCGGCGACAACCCGTACGCGGTGGCCCTCCAACGACTCCAGTCCGCCCCGCGCACCATGAAGGTGGCCCTGCCGCCGCCGGTGGCCTCGGTGGTCGAACATGCCCTCGCCGTCGACCCGAGGGCCCGCTGGCAGTCGGCGGCCGACCTGGCCCACGCGGCCCGCGCCACGACGACCGGCCCTGTCTCCGCCGCGCCGCCCGTTCCCGCTGCCGCGTCGCCCGTTCCCGCTGCCGCGTCGCCCGTGCCTGGAGCCGCGTCGCCCGTGCCTGGAGCCGCGTCGCCGGCACCCGGCTTTGCGTCGCCGGCACCCGGCTTTGCGTCGCCGGCATCCGGCGCCGGGCTGCCCGTTCCCGGCGTCGCGTCGCCCGTGTCTGGCGCCTCGTCGAGGCGGCCGCTGATGTCAGGGCTGGTAGGTCTCGCCGCGCTGCTGCTGGTCGTCGCCGGCCTGGTCGCCTGGGGCAGCCGCACTGACGACGACGAACTGCTCGAGGCGAAGCCCGGTGAGAGCACTGTCGAGGAGGCGACCCAGGAGTGGCTGCCGGTGCAGTTCACCACCTGCGGTAGCGCTTACTGTCCGGTCGAGCCGATGTGCTGGGGCGGGCTGACCTTCAGCTCCGGCGTGCCCGAATCACCCAGGCGACTGGACTGCGCCGAGGAGCACGTCTGGGAGACGTTCGCCGCGCTCGACGCCCCGGCGGGTGGCGTCGTCATCGACGACGACGAGCCGCTGATGGAGGAGTCGCGCGTCGCCTCGGTCTGCGACAAGGATTTCATGGCGGCCCGCAGCCATCATCCGGACAAGACCCGCGAGTGGCTGCGCGACGCCTGGCCTATCAAGGTCGGCGGGGACACCCTGCTGCACTGCATCGCCCGTCCGGTCGGCGGCGCGGCGACCGGCGACTTCTTCAAGAGCGCCTAGACAGCGCAGATACACGAGCCGTAGCTTCCTGCGGGGTTGGTGCGGCGGCGGTATCGGCGGAGCGTAGAGGAACTTCACGCCGGCAGGGCCCGTCTGCACGGGCCGTCGGCCCGGTGTCCGAGTCGGCCCGCTCTGCTCGGGCGGCGGGGCCGGGACGCTTCGCCTGGGCGGCGGGGCGTAGGCGATCTCCTCGCTGGGACGTGCCGCCGCCGGGAGGGTCCGCTTGTACTGGCCGTCGGCCCGGTGTCCGAGCCGGCCCGCTCTGCTCGGGCGGCGGGGCCGGGACGATCTGCCCGGGCAAGAAGCCGCACGTCCCGAGCCCCAGGACGGCTCCCGCGACCAGACACTCGAACAGGAGGTGTACACCGGCTGTGGGTGTGGCCACACCCACAGCCGGTGTACACGCGAAAAGGTGTTTCCCCGCCGCCAGGGGCCGAATGGGTCGGCGGGTATCCCGGCGATGCCGACGTGCTGTTCATCTGCGGGCCACAGGTCTCCTCAAGAGCACTCAGGGTGCCTGAATCCGGCGGCGGCTCGCGCCCGATCCGGCCCGTGCTCGCCGGGCATCGGGACTGCTGCGATGATCGGCTCGCTTGACGGGGCGGGTGGACCGGACCGACTATAAAGCGAACGACCGTTCTTTTAAGGAGGCGGCGATGACGGCAGTTGCGGCCCCCGCGTCCGTGGGGCGCCGGATCGGTGCCGCGGTGCTCGTGGTGGTGCTCGCCGTCGAGCTGGTGGTGGCCTGGCCGTCGCTGACCGCGGCGCTCGGGGCGCTGGAGTCGCCGCATCTCGGCTGGGTGGCGCTCGCGCTGCTCGTCGAGCTCGCGGCCATGGCCAGTTACGCGCGGATGCAGCGGCGGCTGTTGCGGTCGGCCGGGGTGAACGCCCCGCTGCACCGGCATGTGGCGCTCGCCTACGCCGCCCACTCGCTCAGCGTCACGCTGCCGGGCGGGCCGGCCTTCTCGACCCGGCTCAACTATCAGCAGATGCGGCGGTTCGGGGCCAGCCCGGCGGTCGCCTCGTGGTGCATCGCGCTGTCCGGTCTCCTCTCGGCGGGGGCGCTCGCGGTGCTCACCGCCGCGAGCGTGCTGGCCGCCGACGGGACGCCGGAGTGGGGTTCGCTGGCCTTCCTCGCCGCCACCGCGGTGCTGCTGACGCTCGGGGCGCGGAAGGCCGCCCGGGAGCCGGAGATCGCCGCCCGGCTGCTGGCCCGGGCGAACCGGCTGCTGCGCCGCCCGCCCGATCGCGGCCTGGACCGGATCGTGGGGTTCGCCGGTCAGTTGCGCGCGGCCCGACTCACACCCGGTCACGGGGCGGCGGCCGCCACGTTCGCCGTGCTCAACTGGCTGCTCGACGCGGCGGCGCTGTGGCTCTGCGTCCACGCCGTCAGCGAGGGAGCGCCGATCAGCGTGGCTCACCTGGTGTTGACGTTCTGCGCCGGTTACGCGGCCGCCACCATCACGATCGTCCCCGGTGGGCTGGGCGTCATCGACAGCGCGCTCGTCCTCGGCCTGGCGGCCGGCGGAGTCGCCACCAGCACGGCGATCGCCGCCGTGGTGCTCTACCGGCTGATCAGTTTCGGGTTCATCATCGGCGCCGGCTGGATCGCCTGGTTCATCATCCGTGGCCGTTCCGCTACAACTGCGACGTGATGCAGCGGATCGAGGTGACGGCGGACGAGATCTCGGTGACCACCACCGAGGAGGCGTTCGTGTCGGTCTTCGGCAAAGTGATGCGGCCGGCGTCGACGTACGTCTCCACGGTGCCGTGGGACGAGGTCTACCGGGTCTCGTTCGCGGTCAGCCGCTACTATCCGGACGACTGCCGGCACGTCACCCTCACCGTCGACCTCATCTACGGCGAGTACGTGGAGGTCGCCTCGGACGCGGAGGGCTTCCCCGAGGCGATGCGCGAGTTCTGCCGTCTGTCCGGAAAACCGGTCCCCGACCTCGACACGCCGGGCCCCTGCGACGTGGAGATCTGGCCGTGACCAGGCGCACCGGCCCGCGGGCGGACTGCCCAGATATCGGCTGGTCGCGGGCGCTGACTCAAGCGCTCCGAGAGAGCGCCCACGACCAGCCGAACAAGATCGACTACAACGCATCGTCACCTGGGAACGGGCACACCCCGGCGGCCGGGTGGTGGTCCGGCGCTGCGGAGGTGTTGCGTTGACCTGGTGTATCAGCGTGGGGGCCGGGGTGGTCGGGGTTTTGGTGACGTCGGGCTGATCCGGCGTATCGGCCGGCGGCCGTGTGGTGGTCCGGCGCTGCGGCGGTGTTGCGTTGACCTGGTGTATCAGCGTGGGGGCCGGGGTGGTCGGGGTTTGGTGACGTCGGGCTGATCCGGCGTATCGGCCCGGCGGCCGTGTGGTGGTCCGGTGTTTGGTGACGCCGCGCTGAACCGGCACGTCAGCCCGGCGGCCGCGTTGCGGCCCGGTGTCGCGGAGACGCCGCGCTGAACCGGCGGAACTGTCCCGAAGGTGCGGGACTTCGGCGCGCGTACGATATCGGGCTTTTCAGCGGCCGGTGAGCAGGAGCAGGAGTTCGGTGATCGGGGCGCGGGTCTCCTCGCCCTGACCGGCCGACCAGTCGGCGTCGGTCGCGACGAGCCGGCGACCGCGCAACCGGCGGCGGGCGTGGAAGGGCCAGCCCATCGTCCAGGCGCGGTCGGCGGCGGCGACCGCGACATCGGCCGGGATCGGTAGTGTGCGGCCGAGCGGGATGGCGATGTCCTGGCAGTGCACGGCCAGGTCGAGCACGACGTTGCGGTAGCCGGTGACGACCGGCAGGCGCCGGGACGACGCGTGTTCGAGCAGTTCGGCGACCAGTTGCCCGGGAGTGCGGCGGTCCGCGTGCCGGACCGCCATGTCGTGGTTGACCCGGTCGAAGCTGCCGCGGGCGCGCACCGCCTCGCCGAGCAGGGTGATCAGGCTGGGCGCTTGCGGGGCGAGCGCCACGTGCGCCGCCACGTCCCGGACCCGCCAGCCGGCGCAGAGCGACGGCTTTTCCCACTCCGCCTCGCTGAGCCGGGCGAGCAGTTCGGCCAGGTCGAGCCGCATGCCGGTGATCGCCTGCCAACTGTCGTCGGAGTCCATGGCCGCTCCCTGATATCGTCAGTCTCTCTGACTAATGTCGTCAGAGAGACTGACTGAAGTCAAGAGGGGTACGCGTGGAGCTGAACACCGGCCTGCTGCTGTTCATCCCGTACCGGGCCATGGAGGCGCGGGTCTTCGCCGGGCTGGCCGCAGCGGGTTACGACGACTTCACCCCGGCCCAGGCGCGGGTCTTCCAGCGCATCGCCCCCGGCGGCAGTCGCCTCACCGACCTCGCCGAGCAGGCACAGATCACCAAGCAATCCGCCGGATTCCTGGTCGACCAGCTGGAACGGGCCGGGTATGTGGAACGCGCCCCCGACCCCACCGACGCCCGTGCCCGGCTCGTCAAGATCGCCTCCCGGGGCGCCGCTGCCATCCCGGTGGCCGCCGCCGTCGTCGCCGAGGTGGAAGCCGAATGGGCCGCTCACCTGGGCCCCGAGCGGATGGAACAGCTCCGGGAGGCACTCACCGCGCTGCGCGAGATAACCGATCCCTACCAGCGGTAGTCGCTCTCCACCCGGGCGCGGCGGTGCGCCAGCGCGTTCCGGATGCCGCGTGCATCACGCGGGCTATGGCGTGCCCATCCGTCGCGGCCATCAACTGGACCTCGCCTCGCTTCCACGCGATCCACGCGGCAGGGCTCAGCGGGCCTTGGTTGCCGGATCAGTGGATGCGTTGCCGGGATGCGCGTGGTTCGCGCGGCGGGGCTCAGCGGGCCTCGGCTGCCGGCACCGGTGGGTTGGTGGCCGGGGCGGGAGCGGCCCGGGTCCGCAGGTCGAGGGCCGCGCAGACCGCCGAGGCGGCCATCAGGGTGAGGCAGATGCTCAGGGCGGCAGTGAAGTTTTGACTGCCCACCATGATCCCGGTGACGGCGGCCATCGACAGGGTCGCCGAGATCCGCTGGGACACCTGGAGGAACGCGCCCGCCAGCCCGGCCGCGCCGGCCGGCGCGTGCGCCAGGGTGAGCGCCTGGTTCGGCGAGATGACCAGCCCGCCGGTGACACCCGCGACGGACTGGGTGCAGATCAGCGCGAGGCTCAACCACGGTGACGCGACGGTGTGCAGCACGACGATGGTCGCCGCGATCGCCGTCACCGACCCGGCCAGGGCGCCGACCACGCCCGCACGGCCGAACCGGGCCACCAACCGCCAGCTCTGCGACGACGCCGCCGCGAAACCGATCGCTCCCGGGATCAGCGGCAGCGCCGCCCGCAGCGCCGACCAGCCGAGGCTTTCCTGGAGGTAGAGGACCAGCACCAGGTTCGCCGACAGCGACGCCCCGAACTGGAACATCGCCGTCAACGTGCCCAGGGCGAAACCGCGCGACCGCACCAGCTCCGGCATCAGCACCGGAGTCCGGCCGGAACGCGCATATCGCCTCTCCCACCAGGACAGGGCCGCGAGCGCCGCCACCGCGATCACCGGCCACGCCGCCACCGGCAGTCCTTGGCCGCCGGACAGCACGAACGGCAGCAGCAGGCACAGCGTCACCGTGCCGAGCAGCGCCAGCCCCGGCAGGTCGAGTGTGGTCCGCCGGGCCCGGTCCGGTCGCCCGCCCGGCAGGCACTTGATCGCCAACGGCACGGTGAGCAACCCGAACGGCACACCCATCAGCAGCACGACCCGCCACCCGAGGTCGTCGCCGAACGCCCCGAGCGCCAACCCTCCGGTGAGTGGCCCGAGCACCGCCGCGATCCCGCCCACGGTCGAGTAGGCGCCCAGCGCCCACGCACGGTCCCGTCCGGTGAAGAGATCCTGGATGAGCCCGTACACCTGCGGGTTGATGATGCCCGCGCCGGCGCCCTGGGCGAGCCGCGCGACGGCGACGATCCAGGCCTCGCTCGCGGTCGCGGCGACCACTCCCGCGACGGCGAACAACGCCATCCCACCGACGAAGAACCACTTCCGCCCATGGGCGTCGCCGAGCCGCCCGGCCGGCACCATGGCCAGCCCGAAGGCCAGCGAATACCCCGCGATGATCCATTGCAGGGTGGCCGGCCCGGCTCCGGTCGACTCCCGCAGCGCCGGGATCGCGGCGTTGAGACTCGCCTGATCCAGCAGGGTGGTGAAGGCGGCGGCAAGACAGACGACGAGGGCGAGAACGTTCCGGCGGGGCACGCACGGACTCTAACCAGTACGGCACGGAGCACGGTACCGGCCGTTACCGTCAACCGGTCGTGCGAGTCATGATCTCCAGGGCGTGGCCGTCCGGGTCGTCGAAGTAGCAGCCACGCCCGCCCGCCCAGTCGTTGAGCCGGCCCGGGCCCTGGTGCATCGGGTAGGCCCAGAACGGCTGCCCGGCCGCCACGATCCGGCCGTGGATCTCGTCGAACTCGGCGTCGGAGACCAGGAACGCGTAATGCTGCGCGGTGATGGGTGCGGGCGTTTCGACGAACTCCAGCAGCACCTCGTTGGACAGCCGCACGGCCAGGAAGTAGCCCGACTCGTCGACCCCGTCGAGCCCGAGCACGTCGGCGAAGTAGCGAGCCGACCGCCGGACGTCGCTGGAGTGGACGAACGTGTGGTTGAGTCGAACGCTCATGCCGTCCCCTCCGCTTCGCTCCGGCGCCGCCATGAGTTCAACCCTGAGCCGACCGATTCGCTCGCAAGCTCGCCCATACCCCGACTCTGGCACCGCCCGGCTCCCCGGAGAAGCGGACCACCCACCCTAGGACCACCGGTCCGGGTCACGCGAACAGGCCGCTGCCCCAGAAGTCGCCGGCGCCCGTGACACCCGGCGGGCAGGCGAACAGTCCGCTCGACACGTGCCGGATGTACTCGTTCAGCTCGTCCTGGGCGGCCAGGCTCCGCTGCACCGGGATGAACGCCTTGGCCGGATCCCGCTGGTAGGCGATGAAGAACAGTCCCGCGTTGAGCCGTCCCAGCCCGTCCGACCCGTCGACGAAGTTGTAACCGCGCCGCAGCATCCGGGCCCCGTTGTTGGTGTCCGGGTGCGCCAACCGCACGTGCGCGACCCGCGGCATGATCGGCTCGCCGTCGTCGCCCACCGAGGTGAGGTCCGGCTCGTCGAACTCGTCCGCCAGGCCGATCGGCGCCCCGTTGCCCTTGTGCCGCCCGACGATGGCCTCCTGCTCGGCCAGCGGTGACCGGTCCCACGTCTCGATCAGCATCCGGATCTTGCGGGTGACCAGGTAGGACCCGCCGTTCATCCAGTCCGGCCCGTCACCGGGCTGCACCCAGAGGTGCTCGCGCAGCAGGTCCTCCTGTTCGGCCTTGAGGTTGCGGGTGCCGTCCTTGAACCCGAACAGGTTGCGTGGTGTGGCCTGCCCGGTGGAGGTGGACGAGGTGCGCCCGAACCCGAGCTGCGACCACCGCACGCTGACCACGCCCATGCCGATGCGGGCCAGGTTGCGGATCGCGTGCACCGCCACCTGCGGGTCGTTGGCGCAGGCCTGGATGGCGATGTCGCCGTCGGACAGGCCTGCGTCGAGGGTGTCACCGGTGAAGCGGGGGAGCGCGGTGAGGGCGGACGGCTGCCGCGCCGCCAGCCCGAAGCGGTCCCGCCCGTCCGCGGTCCGGAACAGTGTCGGCCCGAATCCGATGGTGAGCGTCAGCGCGGACGGCGGCAGCCCGATGGCCTCGCCGGTGTCGTCCGGTGGCGCCTCGGGGATGCCGGCGACCGCACCCACCTCCCCGGCGTCCTGCCCGGCGGTCATCCGGGTGGCCGCCGCGGTCCAGTCCTTGAGCAGCTTGATCAGCCGCTCCCGGTCCTTGGTGACGACGTCGAACGCGACGAAGTGCAGCCGGTCCTGGGCCGGGGTGACGATTCCGGCCTGCTGGGGCCCGTGGAACGGCACCGCGTCGGAGAACGGCGCGGCGGCTTCACCGGCCGTCATCAGGGCCGCCCCGGCGCCGACGGCTCCGACGGCGCCGGCAGCGCCCAGGCCGCCGATGACCAGCGCCCGGCGGGAGACCGGGCTCATGACTTCTCGGCGACCACGGCCGCCACCCGGCTGATCGGCTCGGCGAGCGCGTTGATGGCGTCGGTCAGCTCTTTGAGGTCGGCCTGCGACAGTTCGTTGTGCAGCTTCCACCCGTCCCCGGAGCGGTGCTTGCCGAGCGTCGCGTCCACGTTGGCGAACTCCGCGTCCAGCGTCTTCACCAGCTCGGCGTCACGCTCCTCGAGGACCGGCCGCAGCGACGCGATCGCCGCCTTCGATCCGTCGATGTTGGCGTTGAAGTCCCACAGGTCGGTGTGCGAGTAGCGGTCCTCCTCGCCGGTGATCTTGCCGGAGGCGACCTCGTCGAGCAGGGCCTTGGCGCCGTTGGCGAGCTGCAGCGGGGACAGCTTCTCGGCGTTGGCCTTCTGCACGATCTCCTTGACGTCGGCGAGCAGCTGGTCGGCGACCGGGCCGGACTTGGCGGCGCTGTTGTCGATCCAGAGGTCCTTCTCGATGCGGTGGAAGCCGCCGAAGGTCATGCCCTCCTCGGTGACCTCCTCGCGGCCGTCGATCCGCGGGTCGAGATCGCCGAAGATCTCGGCGACCGGCTCGATCCGCTCCCAGTAGGTGCGGGCGATCGGGAACAGCTGCTTGGCCTTGGCGATGTCGCCGTCCTTGACCGCCTTCACGAACTCGGCGGTCTTCACCTCCAGCGCGGCGGTCTGCGACTTCACGTACCGCGAGTAGCTGTCGGTGGCGGCGAGCAGCGCGGCGTCGTCGGTGAGCGGCGCCGCCGAGCCGGAGACGGTGAGCTGCCCGCGGATGCCCTTGCCGATCATGCCGGGTTTGCAGGCCGTCTCGTAGCTGCCGGCGGGCAGTTCGACGTGCAGGTCACGGGCGAGGCCGGGGGCGATGTTCTCGACCTCGCCCATCACCCGGTCGCCCGGCGCGTACACGTAGAACTCGGTGACCTTCTGCCCGCCGTTGGTGATGGTGAAGACGCTGGTGCCGGCGTCGACCTGGGTGCGGGCGACCTCGCAGGTGGTGTCGGTGGCCTTGACCGCGATGGGCCCGCCCGCGGCGGCGGTGCTGTCGTCGCCGGAGGAGCCGCATCCGGCGAGGACGACGGCCGTCGCGAGGACGAGCGAGGCGGGGAGGGGGTGGCGCACGGTTTCTCCTAGGACTGGGGCGCGGGAAGGGGAGCCGGCTTGCGCCCGGCGGGGCGGAGGAAGAGCAGGAGCACGGGTACGGCGTACGCGATCCAGGCGACGGCTTCCAGGACACTGGCCCTGGGCGTCACGTTGAACATGCCGGTGAGCAGGGCCGTGTACCAGGCGGACGGGTCGAGGCCGGTGCTGATGTCGTACGCCAGGGTGTTGAGCCCCGGGAGGACACCGGCCTCCTGCAGGTCGTGGACGCCGTACTTGAGGATGCCGGCGGCGACCAGGATGAGCAGCACCCCGGTGACGGTGAAGAAGACGGTCAGGTTGATCCGGACGGCGGTCGCGTACATCAGCCAGCCGATGACGACGGCGGTGAGGATGCCGCCGGTGAGCGCGTAGAGCGGCCGGCCGTCGAGGTCGGCGCCCTGCACCGCGGAGTAGAAGATCAGCGACGTCTCCAGGCCTTCGCGGACGACGGCGAGGAAGGCCATCACGGCGACCGCGACCGATCCGAGGGCGAGCGCGTCGGCGAGTCTGCCGCGCAGTTCACCGCTGATGGACTGGGCGGCCCGGCGCATCCAGAAGATCATCCAGGTGACGAAGCAGACCGCCAGGATCGAGGTGATCGCCTCGAACAGCTCCCGCTGGTCGTAGTCGCGCAGCAGGGTGGTGGAGGTGTAGTTGAGCAGCGCCCCGAACCCGATGGACAGGGCCACGGCGGCGGCGACGCCGGTCCACACCTGAGGGAGCCGGTCGGTGCGGCCGGACTTGACCAGGAACGCCACGAGGATGCTGACCACCAGGGTGGCCTCGAGCCCTTCGCGCAGGCCGATCAGATAGGTGGCGAGCATGGCCCCTCTTCGCTAAGGCTTGCCTTACCTTGGTTCTACAGACTGTAGATTAGGTTTGCCTCGCCTCACTGTCCAGGGTCACCCCCCATCACGTGCGACACTCCGGTTCCACACGGCATAGGGGGTCGCGATGTTCGATCACTTCCTCTGGGAGGTCCTGATCTGCCCGGTGCTGGTCGTCTTCACGATCCGCTACCTGGCCGACCGGCTGCGGCCCGAAGCCGCGGCGTTCCTGCTGGTCACCTCGCTGACGGCGGCTGCGGTCGGCTGCCTGGTCACCCTGGGCGCGTTCACCCTCAAGGCCGTCGCGGAGCTTCCGCTCACCGCGTCCCCGCTCGGCATCTCCGACGCGTACGTCCGGGCCGACACCGCGGGCGAACCGTGGGTGTCCTGGCTCGCCGTGGCGATGCTCCTGACCGCACAGATCGGCCTCGCCCGGGTCTGGCGCACCCACCGCCGGGACACCGCCTACGCCCGCCGATACACCGGCCTGCCCACCGTGGACGGTCAGGTCGTGATCCTCGACGACGACCGTGCCGAGGCGTTCGCGGTGCCCGGCGGCGACGGCCGGATCATCGTCACCACCGGCATGCGAGCCGCCCTCGACGACACCCAGTACTCCGCCCTGCTCGCCCACGAACGCGCCCACCTGCGCTCCCGGCACCACCGCCTGGTCCTGCTCGCCCACCTGTCGGCGGCCGTGCACCCGGCGTTCCGCCTGCTCACCCGGCACATCGACCACCTGGTGGAACGCGCCGCCGACGAACGCGCCGCCGCCGAACTGGGCGACCGGCGCGGAGTGGCCCGGGCCATCGCCACCGCCGCCCTGGTCAGCGACAGCACCCACCGCGTCGGCAGCCTGCGGATGGCGCCGTCCAGTCCCGACCTGAGCCGTGCGGGCGCCGTACCCCGACGGGTCGCCTCGCTGATCACCCCGCGCCGCAACCGCCCGCTCCTGGCGCTGGTGATCCCGGCGGCGGTAGCCGCCTTCTCCCTGGCCTGGACCGCCGAATGCGTCTGGGACCTGGGCGAGCTACTGATCGCCGCCCAGATCTAACAGCTGCCGCAGCAGATCCTCGTCGCCCGGCCGCAGCCCCGCCACGAACCGGCGCAGCACGGTCGCCCGGTCCGGTCCGGTCTCCAGGGCCGCGCTCATCCGCTGCGCCGCCACCGACGACTCGTCGGTCAGCGGCGCGTACCGAAACGACCGCCCGTCGCGGTAGCGGGCCGCCTTCCCCTTCTCGTGCATCCGGGTCAGGATCGTCACCACCGTGCTGTACGACAACGGCGCGCCCAACCGCTCCTGCACCTCCCGCGGTGTCAACGGCTCACTGGCGGCGACCAGGACACGCAGGATCGCGGACTCGAGGGCGCCGGCGGGACGGCGTGCTTCGGGCGGCACGCCCGCAGCTTACGGCGGCCGCCATTGACGGGCGTCGTCCAGGCTGGCGAGACTGCTGCTCATGGCGACCGTCCGCGCAGCCGGGATCCGGGGTTTCGCCGGGGTCGTCCGCGGCCTCGGCGCCGACCCGGCCCCGCTGGTGCGCGCCGCCGGCCTGGACACCGCGGTCCTCGACCACGACGACGTGCCGATCGCCGACTGGCGGCTGGCCGCCCTGCTGCAACACTCGGCCGAGCGGCTGGACTGCCCCGACCTGGGGCTGCGGCTGGCGGCCCGGCACGGCCTCGAAACGCTCGGGCCGCTCGCCGACCTGCTGGCCAACTGCCGCACCGGCGCCGACGCCCTGGCCGCCACCGGACGCTACCTGGCCGTGCACAGCGACGCCCTGCACGTCGACCGGATCCCCGACCCGGACGGCCGGCCCGGCGTCACCGCGCTGCGCTACCGGCAGACCCGCGCCGGGGAACGGCCGGTGCAGGCCACCGACGCCGGGATCGGCTTCCTGCACCGGGCGCTGTGCCGGCTGTTCGGCGGCGACTACGGGCTGATCGACGTGCGCCTCGGCTACCGGCCGGCCGCCGGGCCCGGCGCCTACCGGCGGTTCTTCGGCGTCCCGGTACGGTTCGGCGCCCCCGAGTCGCTGCTGCGGGTGCCGGAGAGCCTGCTCGGCCGGCCGGTCTCCGGCGCCCGCGACGAGTTGCGCGACCGGGCCGAGTCCTACCTGCGGATCATCCTGCCCGGGGCGGACGACATGATCGGCCGGATCCGCACGGTGGTGGGGGAGTCACTGGGCTTCGGGCCCGTACCCATCGAGGTCCTGGCGAACCGCCTGGCGCTGCATCCCCGCACGCTGCAGCGACGCCTCGCCCAGCGGGGGACCACGTACGCCGCGATCGTCGACGACGTGCGGCGCGACCGGGCCCGCCTCTACCTGACCGGCACCCGCCTGCCGTTCCACCACGTGTCGGCGCGGCTCGGTTTCGCCGAGCAGGCCACCTTCAGCCGGGCCTGCCACCGCTGGTGGGGCGTTCCGCCCCGGCGGGTCCGCGCACCCGGGCGGCCGATTGTCGGGCTGAGTCAAGTTTCCGGCCGATGACGAAGGCACTATCACGCCATGACCGACTCGCACGTTGACGTGCTCATCATCGGGGCCGGGATCTCCGGGATCGACGTGGCCTACCGGATCAGCGAGCGGTGCCCGGAACTCAGCTACACCATCGCCGAGGGCCGTGACCGGCTCGGCGGCACGTGGGATCTGTTCCGCTATCCGGGCGTGCGATCCGACTCCGACGTGTACACGCTGTCGTTCCCGTTCCGGCCGTGGACCGGGGAGAAGTCGATCGTCGACGGCGGGGACCTGCTCGCCTACATCGAGGAGACCGCGCGGGCCACCGGGGTCGGCCGGCACATCGAGTACCGCACCCGGATCCTGGCGGCCGACTGGGACAGCGCCGCCGCCCGCTGGCGGGTGCGGGCCGAACGCGACGGCGAGCAGTTCGACTACGTGGCCCGGTTCGTGGCGTTCTGCACCGGCTACTACGACTACGAGGACCCGTACGATCCCGGCTTCACCGGCGACTTCGCGGGCCGGATCGTGCACCCGCAGTTCTGGCCGGAGCATCTCGACCACACCGGCAAACGGATCGTGGTGATCGGCTCCGGGGCCACCGCGGTCACCGTCGTCCCGGCGATGGCCCGCGATGCCGCCCACGTCACCATGCTCCAGCGCACCCCCACGTACGTGCTGGCCCAGCCCAGTGTCGACGTGATCGGCAAGGCGCTCGCCCGGGTGCTGCCGCCCGGCGCCGCGCACCGGATCACCCGTGCCAAGAACACCGTGACGCAGTGGGCGCTGTTCCAGGCGTGCCGCCGCTTCCCGGACCGGATGCGGGCGCTGCTGCGCAAGGGCGCGATCGCGCAGGTCGGCTCGGCGGACATCGTCGACAAGCACTTCCAGCCGCCGTACAACCCGTGGGAGCAGCGCCTGTGCATCGCCCCGGACGGCGACCTGTTCCGGGCCATCCGCGCCGGCGACGCGTCGGTGGTGACCGGGCGCATCGACCGGTTCGTGCCCGAGGGCGTACGCCTGGAGAACGGCGAGATCCTCGACGCCGACATCATCGTCACCGCCACCGGGCTGCGGCTGCGGCTGCTCGGCGGCATCGCGACGAGCGTCGACGGGACACCGGCCGACCTGTCGCAGGCGCACGCCTACCACGGGACCCTGCTCAGCGGCCTGCCGAATCTGGCCGTCTGCATCGGCTACATCAACCTGTCCTGGACCGTCCGCGCCGACGTGACGGCCCGGTTCCTGGCCCGGCTGCTGCGCAAGATGCTGGACACCGGCGCCGACAGCGTGGTGCCCACCCCGCCCGCCGATCTGGGGCCGACCGCGCCGTTCATGGACATGCAGTCCGGGTATCTGGCCCGTGCCGCCCACCTGATGCCCCGGGTCACCCGCCGCTACCCGTGGGCGTTCCGGCAGAACGTGCTGCTGGACACGTGGGCCACCAACCGGGCACGGCTCGACGAGGGCCTGACCTTCAGCCGGGTACGCGAGGAGGCCAACGTATGAGACGAACGTTCCTCGGAGGCTCCCGATGACAAGAGAAGGTAATGCCCTCAGCGAGCCTGCCAGCGAATCATCAGGTTCGGGGTCGAACTCGTGAGAGCCGTGACGCTTCACGAGGGACGCCTGGAGGTCGCCGACGTTCCGCTGCCCGAACCCGGGCACGGCCAGATTCGGCTGCGGGTCACGCGTACCGGGATCTGTGGGTCTGATCTGCATGTTCGTCTCGACGCCGAGCCCAGCGCGGACGTGGCCGCCGAGGTCGGCTATCCGGATTTCATCCGGCGGAGCCACCGCGTCGTGATGGGCCACGAGTTCACCGGAACCGTCGAGAAGTACGGCCCGGGCTGCCGCCGCCGCTGGAAGCCGGGCCAGGCCGTCGTCTCCCTGCCGCTGATCAAGCACGGCGACGACATCCACATGACCGGAATGTCCGAGCACGCCCCCGGTGGCTACGCCGAACACCTGCTGGTCTCGGAGGCCGCCACCATCCCGGTGCCGAACGGGCTCGACCCGGACCTGGCCGCCCTCACCGAACCGCTGGCCGTCGCCCACCACGCGGTCCGCCGCGGCGACGTGGCCAAGGACGACGTCGCCGTGGTGATCGGCTGCGGCCCGATCGGCCTCGCCGTCATCCTCATGCTCAAGGCCGCCGGGGTACGCCGGGTGATCGCCAGTGACTTCTCCGCATCCCGCCGCGACCTGGCCCGCACCTGCGGCGCCGACGTCGTCGTCGACCCGGCCGTACAGTCGCCGTGGGACGTTCTCGGCGACGGCGAACGCCTGGTCCGCAAGGCGACCGCGCTCTACGGCGCCGGCATCGACGCGATGGACGCCCTCCAGCGGATCCCCGGCGTCCCGTGGTGGACGGTCATGCGCGTGGGCCAGCGGTTCGGGGCCGGCCCGCGCGGCGCCGCCGTCTTCGAATGCGTCGGCGTCCCCGGCGTCATCGAGGACATCGTCACGAACGCCCCGTTCCGCTCCCGCGTCGTCGTGGTCGGCGTCTGCATGCAGCCCGACACCTTCCGCCCCACCATGGCCGGCAACAAGGAGATCGACCTGCGTTTCTCGTTCTGCTACGACCCGGCCGAGTTCCGCGACACCCTGCACATGGTCGCCCGCCGCCGCATCGACCCGCGCCCGCTGATCACCGGAGTCGTCGGCCTTGACGGCGTCGCCCAAGCCTTCGACGAACTCGCCGACGCCGGCCGGCACGCCAAGATCCTGGTCAACCCCCATGCCGAACCCTGATCTCGTACGACAGAGCCGCGACCCGGCGCCACCGGCGGCCATTGCCGCGGCCGCCGGGCTGAGATCGGTGGTCCCGGCACAGCGGTAACCTGCCGGCATGATCGAAGACAGCGGCGCCGAGGCGGTTCGCCGTCTCGCCGCGCGGGGTGTGCACATCGAACCCGGTCTGACCGGCGCCGAGTTCGACCGGATCGAGCGGACGTTCGGATTCGCGTTCGCCGACGACCATCGTGCCTTCCTCGCGGCCGGGCTGCCGCTCGACGGGCCGCGCTGGCCGGACTGGCGCGACGGCGGCCCGGAGGAACTGCGCGAGCGGCTGGGCCGGCCGGTCGAGGGGGTCCTGTTCGATGTCGAGCACAACGGTTTCTGGCACCGGGAGTGGGGCGAACGCCCGGACGGGACCGCGGCGGCCCTCGGCGCGGCCCGCCGACACCTGGCCCGGGTGCCCACGCTGGTGCCGGTTTTCGGCCACCGTTATCTGCCGTCCGGCCGTGGGTCGTCCGGCCACCCGGTCCTGTCCGTCTACCAGACCGACATCATCTACTACGGCGTCGACCTGCTCGATTATCTGCACCGGGAGTTCGGCACGGCCCCGGGCCGGAACGGCACGGACGACCCGGAGGCGACCGTGCCGTTCTGGCGGGACTTCGTGTGACGGTCAGGCGGCCAGGTGCTGCTCGATCCGGCGGGCGAGCCCGACGACCCGGAGGCGACCGTGCCGTTCTGGCGGGACTTCGTGTGACGGTCAGGCGGCCAGGTGCTGCTCGATCCGGCGGGCGAGCCCGTCGACACCGTCGCGGACCGTCCTGCGGTAGCCGATGAACAGTCGGTTGGCCAGCGGCACCGCCCAGGCCGACGTCCGGGCGATGTTGAAGACCCGATAGATCAGCGTGGTCCGGTCACCGGCCGGCTCGGCGCTGATCTCCCCGCGATACCACCAATGGCCCCGAAAGCCGATGACACCGGGACGGTGGTCGACCTCCACGTAGGCGCGTGCCTGCTCGCCGCCGAGGAAGGCGCCGGCCACCCAATCGCCGTCGATCAGCGGCCGGACCTGCTCGATCGGCGCCCGTACCGTCGCGGACGCCTCGAACAGCGGCCTCACGACGCCTGTACCCGGGTGTTGTGGAAGGCCGCGACCCGCCAGGCGCCGCCGTCGTCGACGACGGTCAGCGTCAGCACCGAGGCCCGCTCCGCGGCCGGCGGCTGATCCTCGAAGCGGATGCCGCCGTGCACGACGGCCACCGCCACGTCCGGCCGCAGCAGCCGGATCTCGGCCGGCCTGCGCGGCGCCGCACCGCCCAGCCGGGAGCCGCGCAGCGGCCCGTCGAAGAGCATCCGGTGCACCGCCTCGATCTCGTCGCGGCCGCGCAGCACCCGCCCGTCGAAGACGACGTAGGTGGCGTCGGTGGTGAACACCCGCGCGTAGGCGGCCGCGTCACCGTCGTCCCAGGCCCGGGTCAACTCGGTGAGCGCCCCCTGAACACCTTGTTCCGATGTGCCTGTCATGGTGATCCTTTCCGAGTCGCGCAGCCGCCCCCACTAGACTCGGTGTGCTCGAACCGGGGTCCGCGGAGGCGCGCTGCTTCCTGTGGTTCCCGCCCGGGAGGACCGTTGGCGCGGTCCTCCCGGGACGCATCCGTCAGCCCGCCTCCTCGAGGAGCGGCGTCACGTCGGCCACCTCGGCCGGGTCGGCGGGCCAGGAGAGCCGGCCGGACTCGATGTCGGCGGCGATGCCGGCCACCCAGTCCCGCTCGGCGGTCAGCCGGCTCACCTCGAACTCCGTCTCGATGAGCAGCACCCGAGGCAGTTCGGGTACGGCGCGGGCGGCCGTCAGCAGGCTCTCCAGCGCGGTCCGGCGCTCGCGCAGCAGGCCGGCGACCGTTGCCGGCGGCAGACAGCCGACGAAGCTCAGCGCCGCGGTGAGCAGCGTCGCGTCCGGGTCCGGCTCGCGCAGCAGCGTGCCCACCCGCTCGCGCAGGCGCCTCCGGCCCTGATCGGTGAGCGCGTAGACGGTCCGCTCCGGCCGGCCGGCCTCCCGCACGATGTCGCTGACCCGGATGTCCCCGCCGCTCAGCAGCCGGTTGACCGCGTGATACAGGCTGCGCGGCAGCCCGGTGACGAACGTCTTGTGCGTGCGCTCGATCAGCAGGTGCATCTCGTAGGGGTGCCGCGGCCCGGTCATCAGCAGGGCGAGCACGGTCAAAGAAGCCAGATCCCGATCGACCTTGCGAATCATCCACACCCCCTCTGGCATTCTGCATTATGGCAGTACGCCATAGCCGATTGCCAGTCACCGTGCGCCCCACGCCCGCCCTCAAGATCACCATGCGGGCTGATGAGACACCGGCGCCTTCGGGAGGGAGCACCGCCGGTGCGGCACGCGCCGGGGAAAGCGGTCTGCTCGCCTGCGGGGCGGGCTAGGCGGGACGCAGTGGGATGAGCATGCGCACGCGGTAGCCGCCGCCGGGCAGGGGGCCGGACTCGAGGGCGCCGTGCAGGAGTTCGGCGCGCTCCTGGAGGCCGATGAGGCCCTGGCGGGCGCCGGGCAGGGGCAGGGCGGGCCGGGACGGGGCAGTGTTGGTGACGGTCACGCCGAAGTGGGTGGGATCCTGCCACAGTTCCACGGTGGCGGCGGCGCCGGCCGCGTGTTTGCGGACGTTGGTGAGCGCCTCCTGCACCGTACGGTAGATGGCTCTCTGCGCCGGTGTGCCCACCGAGGGCGACAGGGTCCCGGTGATCTCGACGTCGATGCCGCTGGAGGAGACCAGGGTGCGCAGATCGTTGAGGGTGGGCTGCGGCGCCAGGCCGGTGGTGTCGTCGCCGGAGGCGCGCAGCAGGGTGACCATGGTGCGCAGCTCGTCGAGGGTGCCGACGCTGAGCGTGCGGATGGCGCGGGCCGCCTCCCGGACCTGCGGATCGCCGCCGGCCACCTGCAACGCCCCGGCCTGTACGGCGATCAGGCTGACCTGGTGCGACACCACGTCGTGCATCTCGCGGGCCAGCTGGGCGCGTTCGCGGGCCACCACCGCCTGGGCGTGCAGGACACGTTCGTGCTCCTTGGCCTCCTCGATCTCGTCGATCCGCTGGGCCAGGTCCTGCCGGGCCCGGACGAGCTGGCCGAGCAGCACCGGCACGATGTCGTAGGCCAGTCCGTAGGCGAAGTAGACGAGATTGGCGCTGTCGAAGCCGAGATCGCCCTCGAACGGTGACGGTGACGCCGACGCCAGCGAGGACAGGACCACGCAGGCCGCCAGCAGCCGGCGGTCCCGGGTACGGCAGGACAGTGCGAACAACGTCGCGAACGGCGCCACCGCCGCGTCCTCGGTCACCTCGGCCGGAACCGTGAGCAGGAACGCGACCAGCGGAAACCGGTGCCGGAGCAGCAGCGCGGCGACCGCGATCACCGCGGTGGCCTGGGCGGCCACGGCGTCGCTCCACAGGTTGACCCAGATGTCGAGCACGGCCAGCAGGATCAGGGCGGCGTCCAGCACGGGCGCCGGAATCCGCCGCCACCAACTGCTCACCGGGCGGCGTCCAGGAGGCCGGCGCGCTGGGCGAGCAGGGCGGCCTGCACCCGGCCGGAGACCCGCAGCTTGGTGAGCAGGGCGCTGACGTGGTCCTTCACGGTGCCGGTGCCCAGGTGCAGGCGTACCCCGATCTCGGCGTTGGACAGGCCCTCGGCCAGCAGCACCAGCACCTCGCGCTCACGGCCGGTCAGCCGTTCGATCCGGCCGCGGTCCGCGCCGGCGCGGCCTTGCTGCGGCAGCCCGCGCAGCAGCGTGCGGGACGCTTTCGCCGACATCACCACACCACCGGCGGCGAGGGTACGCACGAGCTGCGCCAACTGCTCCGGCTCGGTGTCCTTGAGCAGGAATCCGGCGGCGCCCGCGTTCAGGGCCGCCAGCACGTACTCGTCGGCGTCGAACGTGGTGAGCATGGCGACGACCGGCGGCTCGGCCAGGGCGCGCAGCTCGCCGAGGACGGTGAGACCGTCCACGCCGGGCATCCGGATGTCCAGCAGCACCACGTCCGGCCGGTGCTCGCGCACGGTGGCGAGGGCGTCCGTGCCGGTGGCGGTCGCGACCACCTCGACGTCCGGGGCCGCGTTCAGGATCAGGGCGAACCCCGATCGGACCAGCGCCTCGTCATCGACCACGATCACCCGGATCACGTTACCCACCGTTACCTCATAGCCCTTGCGGCCGAACCATGTAACAAGATCAGCCATCCTGCCGCACTCCGCCGATCGGTGGGACCACCCCCGCCACCCGGCTGGACCATCTTCGGCGCATCGGCGGGCGCCGCCCGGACGGGGACCGGCCGGCGGCGGGGCAGGTTGTTGGTGGTCGTGCGGGCGTGCCATTCTGGGTGCTCTCCTCTCCACAGTCATGCGACGTGTTCGGAGTGTGCGGAGTGCCCATCGACCTGCCAGGCGCCGACCGGGTGCCCGACGGCAACCACCGCAGGCTCCTGATCCGGCTGCACCGGCTGTACAACGTGGCCGGACGCCCCGCCACCCGGGCGATCAGCCAGATGACCCGCAAGAATCCGCGGCTGGAGCCGGTGTCGCACGAGACGGTGAGCGCCCTGTTCCGTGGTGACCCGCTGCCCGCGTGGAACAAGATCCGGTCGATCGTCATCGTGCTCTGTCAGGCGGCCGATCAGCCGGTCGATGTGGACGACGAGTTGTCGGTCGGGGTCGAGCTGTGGTCGTCGGCCGCTCGGGGCCCGTCGCCGCGGCCGGGGCCGGTCGCGAGACCGGAGCCGCCGCCCCGCGAGGTCGGGGCCATCCCGATACGGGAGGACCCGGCTTCCGAGGTCATCGTGCACGGCAGGCTGCCCGCGCGGGATCCGTTCTTCACCGGCCGGGAGCCGCTGCTCGACCTGATCCACGAGCACCTGTCCCGCGACCCGCACGTGCCGGTCGTGGTGCACGGCCCGCTCGGGGTCGGCAAGACGCAACTGATCCGGGAGTACGCCGAGCTGCACGCCGACGAGCACCCGATCGTGTGGTGGGTGGACGCGTCCGATCTCGAGCGGGCCACCGCCTCGCTGGCCGAGCTGGCGAAACGGCTGGGGATCGTGCCGTCGCCGGATCGGCGGCAGACTCTCGACCGGTTGTTCGCCGAGTTCGGCAGGGCCCGCAACTACCTGCTGATCTTCGACGGGTCGCGCAGCAGCGAGATCCGGGCGCTGATCCGGACGATCGGCGGCAGTGTCATCGTGTCGACCCGCAACGCCGTCTGGGCGCGTGACAGCGCGTACCGGGACATCGAGGTTCCCGATCTCGATCCGGCCGAGGTCGCGCAGTACCTGCGCAAGCGTGTCCCCCGGATGCCGGCGGCGCGGATGCGGTGGCTGGCCGACGCGGTCGGGCGCATGCCGTCGGCCCTGGCCGAGGCCTGCCGGAGCTCACCGGAAACGGTCCCGCCGGGGCAGGATCCGCCCGCGCTGCCCGCCGGGATCAGCGCCCCCGTGCTGGCCGAGGTGCGCGCCGCGCTGGCCCGCCTCGCACCGGACCACGGCGCGGTGCGGCTGCTCATCCTGCTGGCCGGGTTCGGGGCCGGCCCGGTGCAGGTGCCGTTGCTGGCGACGGCCGCGCGCCGGGAGGTGCTGCCGGCCGAGCTGCGCGCCCTGCTCAAGGATCAGATCACGCTGCGCCGCCGGCTGGCCGCCCTGGTGCAGGCGGGGCTGGCGCGGCGCGGCCCGGAGGACGGCATCGAGATCCCGGCGCTGCTGCGCCTCGCGCTGCGCGAGCTGCTGCCGGAGGCGGCCGGCGAGCACAACCGTGACCAGGTGCGGGAGATCCTGGTGGCCGCCGACCCGGGGCATCCGGAGGACCGGCGTACCTGGCACACCCACCGGGCCATCGCGTCGCATGTGGGGGCGGCGGGGCTGGTCGACTGGGATCATCCGGCGGCGTTCCGGACGGTGCGGCATCAGATCCGGTTCCTGTTCCTCGACGACGACATCGCCGGGGCGCTGCGGCTCGGTGCGGAGGTGGAGGCGGCCCTGGCGGCCCGGTCCGCGTCGGCCCGCACCGACGAGGTGGTGCTCCAGATCCGCCGGGACCACGCCAACGCGCTGCGGGCCGCCGGCCGGTACGCGGAGGCGGAGGCACTGACGGCGCAGATGACGGCCCGGCTGAGCGCGGACCCGGCCTACGCCGACCATCCGGCGGCGCTCGACCTGGCCCGCGGGCGGGGACACGACCTGCGGATCGCCGGGCACTATCAGCGGGCGTTCGAGCTGGACGACGAGACCCTGCGGGGGCATCTGCGGTTCTTCCCGGTGAACGATCACCGGACCGTGGCGAGCCGGTACAACCGGGGCGTCAGCCTGCGGTTGCTGGGCCGGTTCCGGGAGGCGGCCGCCGACGACGAGGCTGCCTATCTGCTGTTGCAGGAGCAGATCGACGTACCGGATGTGGCTTTTCATCGGGTTCTGAACGCGCTCGCCGAGGATCTGTACGGGCTCGGCCGCTATCCGGAGATCGGAAAACGGCTGGCCGGGGTGTTGAAACACGGCGCCGGGCGGGAGCTGTTGCGGGCCCGGCGGATGGCGGGTGTGGCGGCGCGGCGGCTCGGCGACCCGGGCGGCGCGGCCGAGCAGCTGGGCGCCTGCCATCAGGCCTGTCTCCTGCGTGTCGGGGTGACCCGGGAGCTCACTCTCGCGGTGGCGATGAGCTGGAGCGGCGCGCTGCGCGAGCTGGGCCGGCTGCGTGAGGCGCTGGAGATCGCCGAGCGGACCGAGCAGCAGTACGAGCACGTGCTCGGCACGGACAACCCGCTGGCCCAGGTGGCCCGGGTGAACGTGGTGGCGACCCTGCTGTCGATGGGCCGCGCCGCGGCCGCCCGCGCGCTGGCCACCAAGGCGTATGGGGCGTTGCGCGGCCGGCTCGGCGCCGGGCATCCGTTCACCGTCGCGGCCGTCACCAACCTGGCGTCGGCGCTCGCGCTGGAGGATCAGGAGTCGACGCTCGGCATCTCGCAGGAGGCGTACCGCAGCGCCCGCGACGTCTACGGCGAGCGGCATCCGGACACGCTGCTGGCCGCCGCCAACTTCGCCGCCGACCGTGCCGCCCGCGGTGCGGGCGACGCGGGGGCGCTCTCGCTGGACAGTGTGCTCGGTGGCTTGCGCCGCAGTCTCGGACCGCGGCATCCCACCGTTCTGGAGGTCGCCCACGGCGTCCGGATGATCGCCTACATCGAGCCGCCCTCCGCCTGACGACTCTTGTCAACTCTTGTCAGAAGGCGTCCGACATCCGACCTCGGCCTGCCCGGGAACCGTAGCCTGGGACGGTCGGCCTCGTTTCCCCGAACGAGCACCGTCAACCGCAAATTACCAGGTCAAACACATATTGACAGGTTTTGACAGGGCCTTTCGGCGCCGGAGCCGGAAGTGCCGGAGGAGGTCATCATGAGCACTGCATCGGTGGAGACGCCCAGCGAGGATCGGTGGATCCCGCTAGCCGATGTTTCCGACCTCCCGATCGAGTCGCTCGCCGCCGAGACCTCCGGGGTTCTCGGCCGGTCGCTGCGGCAGGTGCTCGACGGTCTCGCCGACACCGACGGCGTGATCAGCGCGTTCGGTTCGTTCGTCGCCGAGGACTAGGGCCGTGGCCCCGGCGCCGCATGACGCGGCTCCCTGGCCGTACGCCGAATTGGATCTCGAAGCGGTGCGGGCGGCCGGTCACCGCGCCGTCCCGTTCCGCGAAATGGTGCTTAAGGTGCACCAAAGGTGCAATTTGGCATGTTCGTATTGTTATGTCTACGAACACCCCGATCAGACCTGGCGGGAACGGCCACGGACCATGCCCGACGAGGTGCGCGACGCGGCGCTCAGCCGCTTCGCCGCGCACGCCCGCCGGCACGGGCTCACCCGGGTGCGGATCGTCCTGCACGGCGGCGAGCCTCTGCTGTACGGGCACGAGCGCCTCGCCGAACTGGCCCGGTCGGCCCGCGCCCTGTTCCCAGAAGGCTGCCGGGTCGACATCGGCATGCAGACCAACGGCGTCCTGCTTGACGAACAGGTCGTCGCCATGCTGCTGGAACACGGCATCCAGGCCGGCGTCAGCATCGACGGGGTGGCCGCCGACCACGACCGGCACCGCCGGACACCCAACGGCCGGGGCAGCTTCGCCGCCGTCGAGCGCGCTCTCACCCTGCTGCAGAAACCGGAGAACCGGCCCGCGTACGCCGGACTGCTGTGCACCGTCGCGGCCGGCACCAATCCGCTGGCCTGCTACGAGCAGTTGCGGGCGTTCGACCCGCCGGCGATCGACCTGCTGCTGCCGCACGCCAACTGGGAGTCACCGCCGCCGCCGGTCGAGGGCCGGGCCACGCCGTACGCGGACTGGCTCATCGCGATCTTCGACCGGTGGTACACCGAGCAGTCCCCGCCCCGGGTCCGGATCTTCGAGGACGCGGTCAACCTGGTCCTCGGCGGCGCCGCCCGCGGTGAACAACTCGGCCTCAGCCCGTCGGGCGTGCTCGTGGTCGAGTCGGACGGCGCGATCGAACAGGTCGACGCGCTGAAAAGCGCCTACGAGGGCGCCTGCTCCACCGGCCTCGACGTGCTGCGCCACGACTTCGACGAGGCGCTCGGCCATCCGGGCATCGTCGCCCGCCAGATCGGCCGCGCCGCCCTCGCCGGCGAATGCCTGTCCTGCCCGGCCGTCGACTACTGCGGCGGCGGCCACTACGCGCACCGCTACCGGCGGGACGCCGGATTCCGGGCGCCGTCGGTCTACTGCGCCGATCTGCTCACCTTCGTCCGCCACGTCTACGGCCGTGTCGCCGCCTCGCTCAGGAGAGAACCTTGACCATCGCCGTGCACCAGCTCTCCCCGGGCGCACTCTCCGCGCTGGCGCGGGGACTCGGCGGCGCCGAGGCGATCCACGAGCTGCGCAACGCGCAGCTCAGCAAACACCTGCTGCTCATCCGCTTTCTGCTGGACCACGGCGGGCCCGCCGAGCTGCTGGAACGAGCCCGCCGGGCCGACCCGGCCGCGTTCCGCAGGGTGGCCGGCGATCCGCTCACCGGCGGCTGGGCGGCGATCGCCGGCCGGGCCGTGCTCCAGGGTGAGGCGTCAGCCGGCGACCTCGGGTTCCTGTCGGCGATCGCCGTCGTCGCGGCCGCCCACGCCGGCATCGACGGCTCGGTGACGGTACCGGTGCACCACGGCCTCGCGGTGCTGCCCGGCATCGGCGCGATCGAAGCCGGGGACGCCACGACCGTCGAGATCGGCACCACCGGCGGGCGGCTGTTCCGGCTCGGCGCGGACGGGGTGGTCCCGCTTCCCGGCGGTCCAGGCTGGCTGCCGGTGCGGCGGCTGGTCGCCGACGCCCACGGGCAGACGATCGACCTGGCGCTGGACGACGTGCACCCGTACCGGCACGGGCATCATGTGCCGCCGGCGAGCCGGCTCAACGGCGACGAGGTGCGCCGCTGGCAGGACACCTTCACCGGCGCGTGGACGCTGCTCGCCACCCACCTGCCGGACCGGGCCGCCGAACTGCGCGCCGGCCTGGAGACGCTGGTGCCGCTGCTGCAGACCGACCCGCGGTCCGCGCGCAGCGCCACCATCCGGCACGCCTTCGGCGTGTTCGGTCTGACCCGCCCCGGTACGCCCGCCGACTTCGCGGTCACCCTCGTGCACGAGTTCCAGCACTCCAAACTGAGCGCGATCCTCGACCTGGTGCGGCTCACCGACCCGGACGACGAGGGCCGCTACTTCGCGCCGTGGCGTACCGACCCGCGGCCGCTGCCCGGTCTGCTGCAGGGCGTCTACGCTTTCGCGGGTGTCGCCGACACGTGGCGGGCGCTGCGTGGCACGGTCACGGTGGCCGAGGCCCGATTCGCCGAGACCCGGCTCCAGGTCGACCGCGGGCTCACCGCCATCGAGGAGTCCGGGGCGCTGACCGCCGACGGCGCCGGCTTCGTGGCCGAACTGCGGGCAACCGCCGACCGGCTGCTGGCCGAACCCGTGCCGGACGGCGTGGACCGCGACGCGCGCGACACACTCGCCCGGATCCACGCCGCCTGGCAGGACCGCAACGGCCGGTGACCGGTCAGGTCGGCGGCGGCTCGATGTCGCCTTCGAGCCGCTGCCCGGCCGCGGCCGCCACCACCTCGGGATGGGTGGCGCCGAGCAGCCCGGTCAGCCGCTCCATCGACTCCCGGAAGAGCTTCGCGCCACGCTCGACGGCGCCGGTGGCCCGCAGATCCAGGGACAGGTTGACCGCCCGCATCAGCACGTACGGATGCTCCTGGCCGCTGCGGGCGGCCGTGCCCTTGACATCCGCCTCCCGGCTCAGCCGCAGCATCTCCTCGGACAGCTCCAGCGCCTCCGCGTGCCGGCCGGCGAGCGCGTGGTCGTTGGCCAGGGACGTGCCGGCGCAGATCGTGTACGGGTGGTCGGGGCCGAGCCTCACCCGCAACTGCGGGTACGCGTGCCGGTCCAGCTCGAGCGCCTCCTCCGGCCGGCCGGCGGCCCGCAGGATCGCCGCACGGTTCACCTCGGCGGCCAGGGTCAGCGGATGCTCGTCGCCGAAGTCGTTGCGGTAGCGGGCCAGCGCGTCGTCGGCAAGCTCCGCCGCCTCCCGCAGCTCGCCGGCCTGGCGCAGCACGTTGGCCAGGCTCACCGTCGCCGCCACCGAGAACTCGTGGCTGCGGTTGAACGGAAGATTGAAGCGACTGACCGTACGCTCGTGGTTGGTCCGCATCACCTCCAGCGCCTCGGCGAGCCGGCCCAGTTTGCGCAGGGTGATGGCGTGCGTCCGCTCGGACATCAGCACGAAGCCGTGCCGGGCGCCGAGCAGCCGCTCCTGTTCCGGCAGCCACTCCCGCAGCCGCTCCAGCGCCGCGGAGTAGTGGCCGAGCCCGTAGAAGTCGCGGGCCACGTTGATGTGCGTGCGGATCACGTTGGCGTCGACGATGCCCTGGTCGGCCCAGTGCGAGACGATCTCCTCGTCGAGTTTCAGCGCCTGCGCGAAGTCGCCGGACAGCCGGTAGTCGACCGCCAGGTTGCCCTTCACCCGCAGCGTGTACGTCTCCTCGTCGCCGAAGACCTCCCGGTGCAGCCGGTAGCTCTCCTCGTCGAACGTCATCGCCTCGCGGTACTGCCCGGCGATGCGCATGTCGTGACCACGCTGGTTGCCGGTGATCAACGTGTACGGATGCTCCGGCCCGAGCCGCGGGCTCGCCAGGAACCGGTTGTACGTGTCCAGCAGCAGCTCGGAGGCGGTGCTGCTGTCGCCCAGGGCCCGGATGGCGTTGGCGATCTGCGCCCGGGCCAGCAGGGTGGACTGCCCGTTCGGCCCGAGCAGCGGATCCGAGTCGTCCTTCGCCCACTCGTCGGCCGCCCGGGTCGCCAGGGCCCGGCTGTTCTCGTAGTCGCCGACGATGTACAGGTACCGAGCGTGGTCGAGCACCGTCTGACGGCCCTCCGGGGTGCCCGAGTGCACCATGTCCGCCGGCCTCAGGTGCGGGCCCATCTCGCTCTGCAGTGCCAGCTCGCCGACCTCGTCCGGGTCGCCGGGCTTGGCCACCGCCAGCAGCCGTTGCACGTTGCGCAGCGTCTCCTCGCGCAGCGCCGGGTTCAGCGTGTCGCGCAGCACCCGCTGCACCAGGCGGTGCACCTGCAGCCGGGGCGAGTGGTCGCCGGCCGCGGCCGCCGAGGTGGGCCGGCCCACCTGCTTGGCCAGACCGTACTTTCGCAGCTCGCGAACCATCCGGCCGGTCAGGATCGAGTCGTTGAGCGCGAGCCGCAGCTCCGGGGTGAGCGCCGCGTTGGCGCCGCGCACCAGCAGCGACTGCCGGATCGGCTCGCCGCCGAGAAACGCGAACAGCGCGAAGAACTGCGCCGCGGCCGGGTCGCTGGCGGCCAGTTTCTCCAGCGCGACCGACACGAACGCCGCCACCGTCAGCGGATAGTCGGCCGGTTTTCCCTCGTTCAGCAACTCGCTGCGCTCGCCGAGCAGGTCGATGTACTCCCGGACCGGCATGCCGGTCGCCAGATACCACGCGGCGGCCTGCTCCAGGGCCAGCGGCAGGTCACCGAGCGCCTCGGCCAGCTCGTCGGCCTCGGCCTCCGAGATCGGCGACATCGACGACGAATCCTGGGTACGGCGGGTGAGCATCTGCACGCTCTCGTCCCGCCGGAACACGTCGACCTCGATCGGGATGCCGATGTGGCTCCACTCCTCGATCCGGGTCGTCACGATCACGTGGCCCCCGGTCGACGGCAGCAGCGCGGTCAGGTCGGACGGCTCGTCGGCGTTGTCGTAGACCAGCAGCCAGTCCCGGTCGTCGCCACCGGCGGCCAGCCAGTTCAGCACGGTCCGCGCGGTCTCCTGCTGGTCGTCGGCGATCGGCAGGTCGATCCGCTGGGCCAGCTGGGTCAGCGCGGCCAGCACCGTGGACGACTGCTCGGCCGGGATCCACCAGATCAGGTCGTAGCGGTCCAGGTTCCGGTGCACGTACTCGATGACGAGCTGGGTCTTGCCGACGCCGCCGAGACCCTTGAGCGTCGGCGGAAGTACCGATGTGGTCGCCTCCTTCGACAGCGTGGTGCCCAGCCGCTCCAGCAGCTCCACCCGGCCGGTGAAATTCCGGTTACGGATGGGGATGTCGCCGACGATCCGCTCCTCCGGCCGGTAGGCCCGGGGCCGGGACGGGCGGCTGCCCGCCGCGAGCGCCCCGAACCGGGCGGACGCGTCACCCGGATGCCAGCGGATCACCGTCTCGGCGAACAGGCGAAGGCCGTTGGGCACGGTGGAGGCCGCTTCCAGAATGGCGGCGAGATCCTCGGCGGTGTCGTCGGAACGGCTGAGCCGAAGGGGAACGGCGAGCATGCCGTTCAGTTCCTCGACGCGCGCGTCCCTCGCGGAGCGATCGGCCAGACCTTGCACTTGAAGAAGGGTCTCGAGGAGCTTTTCGCGGGAAAAGGCGAGGTCCGACACGGCTTCTCATTTCCGAAGGCGCGGGTGAAAATCCGACGGCGCGGGTGGCTTCCGAATCAGCAGGATATCGGAAATGTGCTGCTCGCGCGTGACGCCGAAGCGCCGCATGGTGCCATCTCCGGCAAGCCGGCCCGGCCCTGCGGCGCTCCGGAGACATCAACTCTGATCGATCCAGATGTTGTCGTGTTCACGGTAGAAGGCGGCCTTCTCGTCCTCGGTCATCTCGTCCAGATGAGCGAGCCCCTCGAAATAGCCCTCCCGCGGCGCGCCCGGCGAGAAGTGCAGCAGCATCGACACCGGCGCGCCCGACCGGTTGCGGAACCCGTGGACGCCGCCGATCGGCACATGCACCCAGTCGCCCGGCTCCGCCTCGATCCACCGGTCGCCGTTGTAGATGCTCATCACCCCGGACAGGATGTAGAACGACTCACTGATGGAACGGTGGAAATGCGGGCTCGGACCGGTCACCTCCGGCCCGCACTCCCACCGGTAGAGGCCGAAGAGGCCACCCGTCGACTCGCCGGTGGCGAGATAGTGGACGCGCGTGCCGTTCGGGTAGACGAGCTCGGGCCCGGCGCCGGCGGGCCGGTGCCACGCGCTCTTCTCCCCGGATTCCCCGTGATACTTCGGAGGTGGATACGTCATAGATCCATGTCTACCGGAAAGTGAGCACCGGTTTGACCACCCGGCCGGCCGCCGCGTCCCGCGCCGCCGTCTCGATCTCGGCGAACGGATACTCGGTGACCAGGCGCTCCACCGGCAGACGGCCCAGCCGGTGCAGGTCCACGAGCTGCGGCAGGAAGGTCGCCGGGGCGGCGTCGCCCTCGATCACGCCACGGATCCGGATGCCGTTGTACATCACCGTCATGATGTCGAACTCGGCCTTTCCCCCCAGGCCCACCAGAGCCAGCGTGCCGCGCCGCCGCAACGCGCCGATCGCCCGGGTGATCACCTCGGGGCGGCCGGTGGTGTCGATGGCGTGGTGCGCCCCGGTCACGTCGGCGCCGGTCGCGCCGAGCGAGAGAGCCAGCTCGAGACGGGCCGGGTTCGGGTCGGCGGCGACGACCGTGCAGCCCAGGGAGACGGCGGCCATCACGGCGCTCAGGCCGACACCGCCACAGCCGAAGACGGCCACGGTGTCGCCGGGGGAGGGGCGCAGCACATTGAGGACGGTGCCGGCGCCGGTCTGCACACTGCACCCCAGCGGAGCGGCGATCAGCGGAGAAAGGGCGGCGGGTACGCGTACCACGTTGCTCTGATAGGCGAGCGCGTGTGTCGCGAAGCTGGACTGACCGAAGAAGTTGCCGAAGACGGCGGAGCCGTCGAGGCTGAGCGGGCTGCTGCCGTCGGCGCGTGTGCCCCGCATGTTGAGGTCGCTGCGCAGGCAGTACGCCGGATGGCCGGCCGAGCACTGATCGCACCCGCCGCAGCTGCGGTAACTGAGCGCCACCGTGTCGCCCACCGCGACCGAGCCGACCGCGGCGCCGACCGCCTCGACGACGCCGGCGCCCTCGTGGCCGAAGACCATCGGCGAGATCTTCTCCGGCCAGCGCCCGCGCATCGCCAGATCGGTGTGGCAGATGCCGGCCGCGGTCATCCGGACCAGCACCTCGTCGTCGCGGGGCGGCTCCAGCTCGACGTCACGGATGGTGAAGGCCGCTCCGGCCCGTTCGACGAGGGCCGCCTGGATCCGCACCGGTCACTCCCGCTCGAGCACGAAGTAGTAGTGGCGGCCCTCGTCGAGGACGCCCTTGCCGTTCATCACGCCGAGCAGGGTGCCGTCGTCGACCCGTTTGAAGTGGTCGAGCACGGGCCGGCCGTCGTAGACCATGGTGGCCGTGGTCTCGCCGCGGAACTCGACCGGCCACAGGCTCGCGCCGCCCCCGGCCCGTTCCACGTCGTCGAAGAGCCCGCCGTCGTCGGCCCGGCACACCAGCGGCGCCACCTCGGTGAGCGAGTCGAACCGTTTGCCGTGCCAGCGGATCTTCGGCAGATAACCCTCGAAGCGGTGGCCGCTGGCGAACTCGCCGCCGCGCCAGGCGCCGAGGATCTCCTCGGGCCGCACCGGCGGCAGCGTGGCCCACAGGCGGTCGAGCTCATCGATGCTGGTCTTGCCGTCGTCGGCGCGGATCTCGGCGAGGCGGAGGCGAGCGGCTTCGGCGTCCATGACCGACCTTCCTTATTGGCGTCCCGTCAATATATCGGCGGGACGCCGTGGCGCGACAGGCCGTGCGGCTGCCTTGGTGTGACAGGCCGTGTGTTTCAGGCCGCGGCTGTGGTTGCCGCACGCGGGGCCGGTCCGGTGGGCGACGGGGCGGCCGGCCGGCGACGGGCGCGCAGGGCGCTCGCCGCGCAGAGCAGCACGCCGAAGGCGAGCCAGGACAGCAGCACGACCACCGGCCGGCCGGCGGCGGCGCCGTCGAAGAAGGCCGTCGAGCGCAGCAGCGAGCCACCGGCGCCGGGCGGCAGCAGTTGGCCGAGGGCGCCGGACCAGCCCGGCAGCATCTCCGGGGCGGTCGTGACGCCGGACAGCGGGTTGCCCAGCAGCATCATCAAGGCCGCGCCCAGCCCCAGCCCGGCCATCCCGAACAGCGACTCCAGGCCGAGCAGGGTCAGCGACGTGGCCGCGATGCCGAGCCCGATCGCGCTCGCGTTGAGCAGGTAGCCGCCGCTCAGCGAACCCAGCCAGAACTGCAGGATCGCGGCCATCGCCAGGCCGCCGGTGACCGCGAAGGCCAGCGCGCCGGCCACCCGGCGGGCGATGCCGCGCACCCGGAGGGTCAGGATGGCGGCGGCCATGATGCCACCCAGGACCAGGGGCAGCGCGCCCGCGGCCAGCCCGGCGCCGCGCGGGTCGTCGGCGGGCAGGGCGACCAGATCGCGTACGGCGGTGGCCGGCGCCGCGCCCTGCTCGTGCCCTTGGGTCAGGCCGGCGCCGAGGGCCTGGATGGTCTGCGCGATCGGGGCGCTCGCGGCGGAGGCGGTGATCACCCGGGGCGTGCCGGAGGTGAGGTCGATCGCGCCGTACGCCTGCCGGTCCCGGATGAGCCGTTCGGCGTCGGCCGTGCCGGCGACGGCGGTGACGTCGAAGGCGCCCGGCAGGCGCTGCTCCAGCGCCGCGGTGACCTGCTGGACGGCGGGGGCGGGGCCGGCCACGGCGATCGGGACGTCGTGGACCGTGGACCGGACGGCCGGCCAGGCGAAGGCGGTCAGCAGCACGCTGATGATGACCGTGAGCAGTCCGACGGTCGCGGTGACCTGCTTCATGACGGGGCCTCCCATAAGCGAACGGTTGTTCGTTTTAAACGATGGACGGGTCGCGGGCGTTTGTCAAGAACGGTCGTTCGTTTTAGCTTTGGCGTATGCCTCGCGTCACCGATGAACACCGCGCCGGCCGCCGCGCCGCGATCCTGGCCGCCGCCGCCCGCATCTTCGCCGTCAAGGGCTTCCACGGTGCCTCGATGGCCGACCTGATCACCGAGTCCGGGCTCTCCGCCGGCGCCGTCTACAGCTACTTCCGCAGCAAGGAGGAACTCATCGCGGCGGTCGCCGACCTCGCGCACGCCACCGCCGACGAGGTCTTCCGTGAGATGCTCGCCGACGGCGCCACCCCGTCCCCGGCCGACGCGGTCGCCATGATGATCAGGGCGATCCACGAGCGGCTCGTCGACGGGCCGCTGCCCGGGGTCGACGTCACCCGCATCGGAGTACAGGTCTGGGCCGAGGCACTGCGCAACCCCGAGGTCCACGACCGGGCGCGGAAGGTGCTGACGCGCCTGCGCGGGCACTGCGCCGAGGTGGCCCGCCGCTGGCAGGCGGCCGGCAATCTGCCGCCCGGCGCCGACCCCGAGCAGACCGGCGCGGCGATGCTCAGCCTCCTCCAGGGGTACGTGGTGCAGCGTCTCCTGGCGCCGCCCATCGATGCCGCCGCCTACATCGAGGGCGTCGGCCATCTGCTCGGCTCCGGGGACCGTTCGGCGGTCGCGTCGCTCCCGACGCGGGGGGCGTGATCGACGGGCCCGCCGGGCGGACCGCGCCATGGGTGTCCGGCGAGCGGGCGCCGCTCACCAGGGCCGACACCACCCGCCTGCGGCGGATCCGGGCGTTCCTCGGCGGCCGAGAGAATTTGTCGGACCCCGGCCGTACCCTCCTGGCATGGTCAATCGCTCACCGGAAACCACCGGGTTCGCGTCTGGATCAGGGTTCGCCTCCAGGCCGGAGTTCGACGAGGCGGTCGAGTCGGCGCGGCACGCGGCTCAGGCGTATTACGACACCGGCGACGCGGTCATGACCGACGCCGCGTATGACGTGCTCGCCGATCGGATCGCCGCCGCTCTCGCCGAGCATCCGGATTGGGACGACAAGGGCGTCACCACCGCCGTGGCCGCGGGGGCCTCGGCGGGCGGCGACGTCCGGCACCCGACCGCCATGCTCTCCCTCGACAAGATCAAGACGCCGGAGGAGGTGGCCGCGTTCGTCGCCACCCTCGGCGGCGACGGCTGTCTCGTCGAGGTGAAACTCGACGGCCTCGCCCTCCGCGCGGAGTATGCGGCGGGCCGCCTCGTGCTGGCCGCCCTGCGCGGCGACGGCGCCACCGGCGAGGAGGTCACCGCCCAGGTCCGGCGCGGCGTCGCCGGGCTGCCGGCCGAGCTGGCCACCCCCTGGACCGGCGAGGTCCGTGGCGAGGTCTACATGACCGTGGACGACTTCGAGACCGCCGGCGCCAACCGGGTGGCCGCCGGCGGCAAGGCGTTCGTCAACTCGCGCGGCGCGGTCGCCGGGGCGATCCGCAGCATCGACCGGGCCTACGAGGCCCCGATGACCTTCGCCACCTACGAGATCACCGGCGAGGGCGTCGACGCCTCCGGCTCCCACCTCGGGCGGATGACGCGGGCCGAGGAACTGGGCTTCCCGGCCGCCTGCCGGCTCATCGACGAGGCGAGCGGGGAGCTCTTCACCGCCGAGGAGGTGATCGCGGCCATCGAGGCGATCGGGGCACGGCGCTCCACCCTGGAGTTCCCGATCGACGGTGCGGTCATCAAGGCCGACGCGGAGAGCACCCGGCGACGGCTCGGCCTCGCTTCGCGTACGCCGTACTGGGCGACCGCCTTCAAGTACCCACCGGACACCGCCTCCACCGTGCTGCGCGACATCGAGGTGCGGGTCGGCCGGACCGGGCGGATCAGCCTGCGGGCGATCATCGACCCGGTGCAGGTCGGCGGCACCACCGTCACCAAGGCCACCCTGCACAACCCGCAGTGGGTCGCCGAGCAGGGCCTGGCCATCGGGCAGACCGTCGCCGTGTGGCGGGCCGGCGACGTCATCCCGCGCGTCACCTCACCGATCGGCGAGCAACCGCACGGGCTCACCCCGTGGGTGGCGCCCGACGTGTGCCCCCAGTGCGGCGAGGCGTGGGACAGGACCAGCCTTCTGTGGCGCTGCCACACCGCCTCCTGCGCGGCGGCCAACGCGCTGGCGTATTGGTGCAGCCGGGAAGCCCTCGACGTGGACGGGGCGGGCGACTCGTTCTGCGACGCCGTCATCGAGGCCGGGCTGGCCCGCGACGTCGCCGATCTGTATGGGCTGGCCGTCGACGACATCGCCGAGCTGCCGGTCGGAAAGACCGCGGCCGGCGGGACGGTCATGCTCGGCCGGGCCAACGCCGAGCGCATCGTGGCGGGGCTGGAGGCCAGCAAACGGCAGCCGTTCAACCGGGTCGTCACCGGGCTCGGCATCCGGATGACCGGGCGCAGCGTCGGCCGGTGGCTGGCGGCGCGGTTCAAGTCGATGACGGCGCTGCGGGCCGCCACCGTCGAGGAGATCGCCGAGATCGACAAGATGGGGCTCATCAAGGCTCAGCACGTGGTGGACGGCCTGGTCGCCATGAGTGACGTCATCGACCGTCTGGCCGCGCACGGGCTCACCATGGAGGTCGTCGACGACGGCGGGGAGAAGCCGCTGGCCGGAAAGACGTTCGTGGTGTCCGGTTCGGTGCCCGGTTACACGCGGACCACGGTGAGCGAGCGGATCGAGGCGCTGGGCGGGTCGGCCGGCAGCAGCGTGTCGGCCAGGACGACGGCGCTGGTCACCGCCGAGACGACCACGGCGAAGGCCAAGAAGGCGGCACAGCTCGGCATCCCGGTGATCGATCCGGAGGAGTTCGCGCGCATGCTCGCCTGACGCCGGCCCGGCTCGCCTTCGTTGCGGACGCGGCTTGCCGGGCGTCCGCCAGGTCGTCGGCTCACTCACGGCGGTCTGCTTCGGTGGTTGCCGGATACGGCTTGCCGGGTGCCCGCCTGGCTGCCGCCGCCGGATGCCGATGCGCACCGGCACCGCGGTGCAGCCGATATGGACCAAGCCGGTGCCAGGTAGGTTCGGGAGCCATGGCACCCATGGACGCCCTCTGCACCGTACCGATACCGGCAGCCGCCAAGGTCTGCGCCGACCGGGGTGACCTCCACGTGGATGGCGGCCACCAGACATCCGGGGCGGGGCTGTGGGATGTGGACGGCGCCGGGGCCCTCGGCCGGGAGGTGCTGCCGTGACCGGCCTCAGTCCGCGGGAACGCGTCGAGGCCGCGCATACGCTTGCCACGGAGATCGGTGACATCCTGCTCGCCGAGGGTCGCCGGGCCCTGATCTGGCAGCAGCGGATACGGCTGGTGCGGGTGAATCTCGAGGCCACCGGTGCTTCCGACGAGGAGGTCCTCGAGGTTGCCCGAGCGGACTTCGACGGGCTCTACGGCGCGCCCCGGGGCTTCGACGACTTCTACCTGGCTCGTGACGACCCACATGAGCGTGTCGCCGCGAACCAGCACTTCCTGGACCTGGTGACACGCCTGGGCGCCCTGCTCCACGACAGCTGACCGCCGTCCTCCGGGATCCGCGCCTGGGCGTGATCACCCCGGCCGACAACCGCTCCCGCACGCATCTGCCCTGGTCGTTCGGCCCCGGGAGGTCGCCGGGCTGAGCCCCGGGGTTCGGGCGGCCGACCGGCATCGCCGGGCCCGGCCGCCCTGCGATTTCGGCGCCGCGTCGCGGGGAGACGGCACTACGATGCGGCGATGGACCCGGCGTGGACGATTCGCCCGGCCCGGCCCGATGACGCCGGGCGGATGGCGGTGGTGAACATCCGATGCTGGCAGGAGACCTATCGCGGCGTCATGACGGACGCGATCCTCGACGAACCGCGGCTTCCGGCCTTCCGGGAGCGGTTCTGGCGGGCCGCGATGACCGACGAGCGCTACCGTGACAACCGGGTCGCCGTCGCCGAACGGGACGGCGACATCATCGGCCTCGCGATGTCCGGGCCGTCGCTGCCGGTGCGGCACCTGTTCGTTCTCTACGTGCTCGCCTCGGACCACGGCACCGGCGCCGGCAAGGCGCTTCTGGACGCGGTGATCCCACCCGGCGAACCGGCATCGCTGTGGGTCGCCGACCCGAACCCGCGCGCTCAGGCCTTCTACCGCAAGCAGGGTTTCCGGCCCGACGGCACGGTTCAGGTGGACTGCGGTGTGCGAGAGATTCGCATGGTCAGAAGCGGTCAACGGTAGTAGGAGTTGACGGCCGGCTGCCCGGTGTAGTTCGGTCCGGCCCGATCGTCGGTCCCGAGATAGGTGAAGGGCAGGACGAGCTATCGCGTTGTTGGCGGCCTCCGGCGAGCCGTTCAGGGCCTGATCATCGAGGACCATGCCCCCGCGCAATCACACCGCCTCCACCGTCAGGCGTCCGCCCGTCCCTGTCGTGCGGCGAGCATCTCGCCGCCGGCCTCCACCGGCGGCGGCCGGCCGACATGGAGCCTCTGCACGTGGCGACAGCCGAACTCGTAGGGGCGGGGGTGCGGCCATAGCCCAGGGCGCGGCAGGCCACACGGTCGCTGCACGGGCGGGGGATGCCCTGGCCGTCCGCGTCGTACCGGGCGGTCGGCTCGGACGCCGGCCCCGTGGCCGGGCCCCTGGCCGGCGCACACCGCCGCCGGCGTGCCGAGAACCCGGCGTGTGTAGTTCGGGCGCGAATCGAGCCCGAACCACACACGCCGGACTGCCGTCCGCGGGCGGCACCCGCTGCGGGCGTACAGATCCTGTTCGGGTACCGGCTCGCCGTGGGCGCCCGGATCTCGGAGATGTGGCTTCTCGCCCGCGGGGAGCGTCCCGTTCCGGATGCTGGCCGGCGCTGGGCGCGACGAGGCCGGTGCCGCCGGCAAACGGCACCGGCCCGCCGGTCAAGGGGCGACCGGGCAACCGTGACTTCGAAGTGTCGCACTCCGGTTACCCCGCGTAATCCAAAGCGGTGATCACGATATCCATACCGGACCGCCGGGAAAAGACCTCATCGGTTAACACTTGTTTGCGGAACGACTCACGCATCAACAGGCGACGAGGTATCGATCCTCGCCTCGTCCAGATCCGGGGCGCCTGTTCACGGCGTCGTGGGGGCGACCAGCAGACTCTCCCGCTCCTTCTCGATCTCCCGCAGGCGGCTGCGGACCTCGGCGGTCCGCGCGGTCAGTGCCATCCGCACCTCCCGGACCCTCAGCACCGCCTGCTCGACCTCCTCCCGGCTGCGGTTGATCCGCCCGCCGACGGCCAGGTCGGTGAAGATGTTGTCG
Organism: Actinoplanes sp. NPDC049802; assembly: GCF_040656595.1. NCBI lineage: Bacteria > Bacillati > Actinomycetota > Actinomycetes > Micromonosporales > Micromonosporaceae > Actinoplanes > Actinoplanes sp. NPDC049802. Next base: position 77,015 of record NZ_JBFAMR010000004.1, on the reverse strand, counting down.
AACATGACGTCGAGGAACCTGGTCGTCCCGTCGACTCGCAACGAGGCCGCGATCGGCGCCGCCTCCCCGTCGTCACCGAGCTCCTGCCGCATCACCTTGAGCTGATGCTGGGCGGCGGCCACGTAACCGTCGGCGTCCTCGACACGCATGTGTTTGACATGACTGCTGAACACGCCGCCGCCGAGGAACGTGTCGTAGGCCGACCAGTTCCCGGCCGATCCGAGCAGCCCGGCGGCGTGCCGGAAGCCCTCGAGCGCCTGGCCGGCGGCGATCTCGGCGCGTTGCAGCCGGGCCAGGCTCGCGACCAGCTCGCTTCGCTCTTCGGCCAGGTCGCTGAGGCGCCGGCCGGACGGGCCCCCGGTCTCACGCAGGTGCCTCTCCTTGGCGGCGAGTGCTTCCGCGTACGCCGAAGGGGCCAGCTGTGCCGCGTCGAGGCGTGCGCCGAGGTCGTCGAGCTGGCCGCGCAGCGTGGCGAGATCCCGCTCGGCGGCCGGAAGCCGCTCGGCGGCGGCGACCGCGTCGGGGCCTCTGCCGCGCAGCGAGGCGAGAAACCGGGTGCGGGCGGCCGCTCGGGTGAGCTGCTCCACCTCGGCGCCGGCCTTCGCGATGGCGGCCTGGAGCGCCATCCGCCGGGACAGGAGCCGCTCCCGCTCGGCGAGCAAGGTGGCGAGGTGGGCGATCTCCCGGTCGAGGTCTTGAAGCGACGGCATGACTCTCAAACTAGAAGCCTTCGGCTACTCGCCGGTGAAGACGGGCGCGCGCCGTTCGAGGCTGGCCCGGATGCCCTCGGCGCTGTCCCGGGTCGCCCAGTGGATCCGCTGTTCGGCGAGTTCGTGATCGAGGGCTTTGCGGACCCGTTCGGCCAGGTCGCCGCGGAGGGTGGCGCGGATCGACCGGACCGCGATCGGCGCCGACGCGGCGATCTCGGCGGCGAGCCGGCGGGCGGTCTCACGAACCCGGCCGGGTTCGGCGAGCCGGTCGGCGAGGCCGAGCCGGAACGCCTCCTCGCCGCCGACGCGGCGGCCGGTGAGCAGCATGTCCGTGGCGGCCTGCCGGCCGATCAGCTCGGGCAGTGTCACGCTGACGCCGAAGCCCTGGTGGAAGCCGAGACGGGCGAAGTTCGCCACGAACCGGGTGCCGGCTTCCGCCACGCGGAAATCGGCGGCGCACGCCAGCCCGAGACCTCCGCCCACCGCGGTGCCCTGCACGGCCGCGACGATGGGGGTACGCACGTCGAACAGCTCCACGGCGCGCCGGTAGAGGCGTTCGGCCGCGTCCACGTGGTCGGCCGCGAACTCGCCGCCACCGAAGTCCGCGCCGGCGCAGAAGTGCCGGCCCTCGGAGGCCAGCACGATGACCCGGCAGCCGGAGCCGCCGTCGAGGTCACGGGCGGCGTCGACGATCCGCCCGATGAGCGCCTCGTCGAAATGGTTGGCGGGCGGGCGGCGCATCTCCAGCAGGGCGATCCCGTCCTCGACGGTGACGGACAGATCGGTGCTCACCACATGCCTCCCGGTAGCGGACCTCGACGGGCCCTCATGGTCGCACGGCGTCGATCTCGGCAGGCCACCACGGACCGTCGGCCGCCGGAGTCGCCCGGCTCGGGTGGCGCCGAGCGCATCGCCCGCTTCGTCAGGAACGCTACGAGCCACGGCAGAAGAAAAAGTTCAGGATCCCGGCGGGCACGAGGGTCTCGCCCGGTGCGCTCGCACGCGCCGGCCGTGTCCGCCGTCGAGCCGGGTACCAGCACGATCACCGGAACGGGAAACAAGATCACGATGCCCGGAGCCGCCGTCAACAGGGTGGCCGTGGGCACGCCCGGGAACCCCCGTGCGTTTCCCACCTGCGGCATTCCGGGTGCCGAAGGTCACAACGAGGGACATCAACTGACCTAGATTGAGGGCTCAGGTCAAGGAGGACCGGAATGCTCTCATCCGCTCAGACTCAGGTGTTGCGCCTGCTGTGCGACACCATCGTCCCCTCCCTTCCACGCCCCGGCGACGCCGACGGCTTCTGGGCACGCAGCGCCACCGACGTCGGCGCCGACCAGGGCGTGCTCGCGATGCTCGCGGCCATGCCCGCCGACCAGCAGGCGGCGATCGGCGGCCTGCTCGACATCCTCGCCCTGCAGGGCTTCGGCGCCGCCTCACCGGAGTCCCGCGAGCAGATCCTCACCACCCTGTCGCTGGCGTCCACCCCGGCGGCAGCCGGCATCGGCCAGCTGACCAGCCTCATCCTTCTGCTCACCTACGGAACGGTCGGCCCGGACGGCCGCAACCCGAACTGGACCCGTCTCGGCTATCCCGGCCCGGTCGCCACCGCGCCGCCGGACGGCCCGGCCATCAGCCCGCTGCGGCCGGACGGCGGCGACCTCGACCTTGCGGCCGACGTCGTGGTGGTCGGCTCCGGTGCGGGCGGCGGCCTGATCGCCGGCCGGCTCGCCGCCACCGGCCGCCGCGTCGTCGTCCTGGAGGCCGGCCGGCACCGTACCGAGGCCGACTTCCACCAACTGGAGCTCGCCGCCTACCAGAACTCGTACTGGCGTGGCGGCCCCCATCCCACCGGGGACCTCAACGTCACCCTGATGGCGGGCGCCGGGGTCGGCGGCGGCACGGTGATCAACTGGACCAACTGCCTCAAGACCAAGGATTGGGTACGCCGTGAGTGGGCCGACGAGCACGGCCTCACCGACGTGGCGACCGCCGCCTTCGACCGTCACCTCGACCAGGTGTGGCGGGAGCTGTCGGTCACCGGCCGGTGCTCCGAGCTGAACCGGGTGCACGAGGCCATGCACCGGGGCGCCGAGGCACTGGGCTGGTCGTTCGCCACCATCTACCGCAACTGGGACGAGAAGCGCCACGACGCCGCGATCGCCGGGCACCTCGGCTTCGGCGACCCGTCCGGCGCCAAACGCTCCACGCTGAAGGTCTACCTGGAGCCGGCGGTCGCCGAACACGGCGCCCGGGTCGTGGACGGCTGCCGGGTCGAGCGGGTGCTCGTCGAGAACGGCCGGGCGGCCGGTGTGGTCGGGCAGTGGACCAGTGAGGACGGGGCCGGCGCCGCGACCGTGACGGTCCGCGCACCGGTCGTCGTGGTGGCGGCCGGCGCCCTGGAGGCGCCCGGGGTGCTGCTGCGATCCGGCATCGGCGGCCCGGCGACCGGCGACTACCTGCGGCTGCACCCGTGCACGGTCACCATGGGCGACTACGGCACCGACATGCAGGCCTGGTGGGGCGCCCCGCAGGCGGGACTGGTCAACGAGTTCGCGAACGTCGAGGACGGCTACGGCTTCCTCATGGAGAGCGTGCAGTACACCACCGGGCTGACCGCGTCGGCGCTGCCGTTCACCACCGCCGCCGAGCACAAGCAGGCGATGGCCGACCTGCGCAACAACGGCTCCTACATCGGGCTGATCCGGGACCACGGGCACGGCCGGGTCACGCTCGACCCGGCCGGGAACACGGTGGCCTGGTATTCGCTCACCGACGACCTCGACGTGCGCAACACGCGCCGGGCACTGGAGGCCGAGATCCGGCTGCACCACGCGGCCGGGGCCCGCGGTATCCGGGTGATGGGCCGCGGCATGCCGGGCTGGCGGTACGGCGACGACCTGGAGGCCTACATCGACCGGTCCCGGCGGCTGCCGCTGCGGGCCGGCGGGGCGGCCATCTTCTCCGCGCACCAGATGGGCAGCTGCCGGATGGGCGCCGACCCGGCCACCAGCGTCGCCGACCCGCGCGGCGAGCTGCACGACACGTCGGGCGTGTGGATCGGTGACGCGTCGGCGTTCCCGACCCCGTCCGGCACCAATCCGATGATCACCATCATGGCCCTGGCCTCGCGGACCGCCGCGAACATCGAGGAGGCCGCGCAATGAGCGAGCTTGCGAGCGAATCGGTCAGCTCAGGTTTGGACTCATGGCGGGGCCGGAGCGCAGCGGAGGTGGCGGTATGAGCGAGCTTGCGAGCGAATCGGTCAGCTCAGGTTTGGACTCATGGCGCGGCCGGAGCGCAGCGGAGGCAACCCTATGAGAACGGACCGTTTCTACATCGGCGGGCAGTGGGTCGCGCCGAGCACGGGAGACACGATCGAGGTCGTCAACCCGTACACCGAAGAGGTTTTCGCGCGGGTCCCGGCCGGAGGCGCGGCAGACGTGGACGCCGCGGTGAGCGCGGCGGGCGCGGCCTTCGAGAGCTGGGCCGCGACACCGCTCGCCGACCGGGTCGCTCTCTGCGGTGAGGTGTCGCTGCGGCTGCAGGAGCGGCAGAACGAGCTGGCCGCGCTGATCTCGCAGGAGATGGGCTCGCCGTTGCCGTTCTCGGTCATGGTGCAGACCGCGCTGCCGATCGCCACGTTCACCTCGATGCAGCATCTCGCCGACGATCTGCCCTGGCAGCAGCGGATCGGGAACTCACTGGTGGTGCGTGAGCCGGTCGGCGTGGTCGCGGCCATCACGCCGTGGAACTATCCGCTGCACCAGGTCGCCGCGAAGGTGGCGGCGGCGCTGGTGGCCGGCTGCACGATCGTGGTCAAACCGAGCGAGGTGGCGCCGTTGAGCGCCTTCGCCCTCGCCGAGATCCTCGACGGGGTGGGCCTGCCGGCCGGGGTGTTCAACCTGGTCACCGGCTACGGTCCGGTCGTCGGGGAGGCGCTGGCCGGGCATCCGGGGGTGGACATGGTGTCGTTCACCGGCTCGACCCGGGCCGGGCGGCGGGTCGGTGAGGTGGCGGCCGCCACGGTGAAACGGGTCGCGCTGGAGCTGGGCGGTAAGTCGGCGAACATCATCCTGGAGGACGCCGATCTGAAGCAGGCGATCGCCGACGGGATCGCCAAGTGCTACATCAACTCCGGGCAGACCTGTACGGCGCTGACCCGCATGCTGGTGCCCCGGGCGATGCTGCCGGTGGCCGAGGAGATCGCGGCCACCGTCGCCGGGCAGATCGTCGTCGGTGATCCCGGCGCGCCCGACACCGTGCTCGGTCCACTCGTCTCCGCGACGCAGCGGGACCGGGTGCGCGACTACATCAACCGGGGCGTCGCCGAGGGGGCGAGGCTCGTCTGCGGCGGCGCCGAGCAGCCGGGCGACCGGCCGCACGGCTATTTCGTGCGGCCGACCGTGTTCAGCGACGTGCGCCCGGACATGACGATCGCCCGTGAGGAGATTTTCGGGCCGGTGCTGGCGATCGTGCCGTACGACGACGAGACGGACGCCGTACGGATCGCCAACGACAGCGACTACGGTCTGGCCGGCGGTGTCTGGTCGGCGGACCGGGACCGTGCGATCCGGGTGGCCCGCCGGCTGCGGACCGGGCAGGTCGAGATCAACGGGGCGGCGTTCAACCCGCTCGCCCCGTTCGGCGGCTACAAGCAGTCCGGCCACGGCCGGGAGCTGGGCCCGTACGGGATTCTGGAGTTCACCCAGACCAAGGCGATTCAACTCTGAGCTCGACCCGCCGGTTCTGGGCGCGGTGGGCGGCGGTGTCGTCGGGTACGGCGGGGCGGGCCTCGCCGTACCCGGTGATGGTCAGCCGTTGCGCGGCGATCCCCAGGTCGCGCAGCACGTCGCGGACCGCCGCGGCCCGCTTCTCGCTGAGGGCCAGATTGGTGGCCGCGGAGCCGCGCGCGTCGGTGTGCCCTTCGACGTGCAGCCGGGCGCTCGGATTGCGCCGCAGCACCGTGGCGACCTCGCGCAGCGCCGCCGCCGACTCGCCGGTCAGCCCGGATCCACCGGTCCGGAACGTCAGCGGCGGCAGCCCGTCGAGCCGCCGCTGCGGGTCGGTGACGGTGAGCCGGTCCAGGACGGTGGCCCCGGTGTCGCGCGCCGCCGTGGTGAGCTCGGCACGGGCGATCTCGTCGCGGGCCGTGCCGGTGAGCGTGAGAGTGGCGTTCTCGAACCGCAGCGACCCGTCCGCCGGCAGCGCCCGCAGCAGCGCGGGAAGCCGGTCGATCATCGGGTCGGCGGCCACCCCGGCGGCGACCGTGATCCGGTCGTCGACCGTCGCGAACCCGCTCGCCGCGGCGTCGTGCAGGGCCTGCCTGGTGCCGGCGGTCGCGACCCGCCCGCTGAGGGTGACCCGGCCGTCCTCGACGACCAGCCGTAAGTCCGGCGCGACCTGGAGCGCCGCGGGCACCACCTCGGTGTGTACGGCCCGGACCCCGTTCACTGTGGCGAGCACCTGGCGGGCCCGGTCGGCCTCGGCCCGCGAGCCGGTCACCACGGTGGCGTCGCGCCCGGAGTACGAGACCTGTGCGCCGGTGGCCCCGGCCGCGGTCAGGGCGGCCGCCGACCGGGCGGCCAGGTCGTCCTCGATCCGGTCGCGGTTCGGTCCGAGCTGGTATCCGACGATCGCGGTCAGCGAGAACAGCAGCGCCAGGGCCGCGAACCAGCGGCGGGTCACCTCGTCGGTGAACGCTCCGGTGATGGCGCCGGTCACCGGGGCGCCGCCTTGGTGTCACGACGGGCGGCCGGCGCCGCCGTGGTCTCACCATCGGTGACCGGGTGGACAGCCGGCGCCGTGGGCCGGATATCCTCGACCCGATCGCGCACGCCGTCGTCGCTTTCTGCCGCATTTCCGGCATCGGGAAGTATTCCGGGAGACGCATTTCCGAAACGTGCGGAAAATCTGCCGACGGCGACCCCCGCAATGAACGCCAGCGTGATGACGGCGAGCGACTGGCCGACGAACCAGGCCACTGTGACCTCCGGAAACAGGCGTCTTGCGGTGCGCACAGGGTAGCGGTTGTCGCGCCATTTGCAAAATGGACCGCAGGTGTCCAGGAGTGGGTAATCGGGTGCTCGGCGAACGTCATTTCCCGGCCCGCATTCACCGTCCAGTTCGGGTCATCGCGCGCCCGGCGCACCGGGCTTTCGGCCGGAAGGGCGCCCATCGTGCGGGCACTCTCCACAGCGCACGGCCACGGCCGTGGGGCCGTCGTCCGCAGTCGACACCCACCGGGTTTCGGTGTCCGGGAGCGCAGGGAGGCCTTCGTCGCAGCTCAAAGGGATTGAGCTGGGTTGCTTGGTTCAGTAAAGATACGGACCGTCGAGCAAACGGCGGAGGGCGGGGCGTCATGGCTTCAACCCGGCAGGCGATCCCGTCTGTCCAGGTCAACAACCGTGCGATGTTGGCCTTGGCCCTCACCGGATATCTGCTCACCTCCTGGGCGTGGACACTGCTCGGCCCGCTCGCCCCGACCCTGCGGGAGACGCTGGGGCTGACCGCGATGCAGCAGGCGTTCGTCGTCGCGGTGCCGGTCGTCGTCGGTGCGCTGGCCCGGATCCCGTCCGGCGCGCTGACCGACCGGCTCGGCGGCCGCGCCGTGCAGTTGCTGGTCCTGGGCATGACCGTGCTGGCGCTGCTGGAGCTGGCCGCGGTGGGGCTTCGTTCGTTCGCCGGTCTCGTGGTCGGCGCGGTCCTGCTGGGGTCGGCCGGCGCCATGTTCGCGGCGAGCGTGGCCTTCGCCGGTTCCTGGTTCCCGCCCACCCGGCGCGGGCTGGCGCTGGGGGTGCTCGGCCTGGGGCTGGCCGGGGGCGCGCTGGGCGGGGCGAGTGGGGTCCGGCTGGCGACGGCGTACGGCTTGGCCGCGCCGTTCCTGGTCGCGGCCGTGGTGGTCGGTGTCTTCGGGGCCGTCGCGCTGATGACGCTGGGTGACGCACCCGTGCCGGAGGGCGATCAAAACCGGACGCATGTTTCGCTGGCCGACGTGCTGCGGCTGCCCATCACCCGACAGTCCGCGGCCTGGTACACGGTGACGTTCGCGGTGTTCGTCACCTTCACGTCCTTCCTGCCGGTGTATCTGACCCACGCGTACGCCATGGAGCCGGCCCGGACCGGCGACGTGATGGCCGCCTTCATGGTCGTCGCGGTGCTGATGCGCCCGGTCGGCGGCTGGCTGGCCGACCGGCTGTCCCCGTCCCGCCCGCTGATCTCGGCCCTGACGCTGATCAGCCTGGCGGCCCTGGTGCAGGCCACCACGCCGCCGCTGCCGGTCATGCTGGCCGGGGTCCTGCCCGCGCTGGCGGTCGGTCTCGGGGTGGCCAGCACCTCGGTGCTGGCGCAGATCAACCGGACCGCCCCGCCGCACACGGTGGGCCGGATCACCGGCGTGGCCAGCGCGACCGGCGGCCTGGCCGGGTTCCTGTGCCCGCTGCTGATGGCGTACGCGTTCGAGACCTTCGGCGATTACGGGCCGGCGCTGGGGCTGCTGGCCGCCGGCGCCGCGTCCGCGACCCTCCATGCAACGATCAAAATCGGTCAGTTGCGATAGGCGCACGGCTATGGACACGGGTGATGCGGCGTGTTTCGCTGACGCATACGCCATTTCCGGGGGGATCGTATGGACCCGAGTCCGATGGGGGCTGGGCTCTTGCCGCTGCTAGCCGTCAAAACCGCCCAACCACGGGTGACCCGCTCCGGGGTGGCCCGGCAGCGACTGTTCGACCAGCTCGACGCCGCCGTGGAACGGCCGGTCACGCTGGTCAGCGCCGGCGCCGGCTGGGGTAAGACCATGCTGGTCTCGGCCTGGGCACGGACCCGTCAGACGCCGGTGGCGTGGCTCAACCTGGACCGGCACGACAACGACCCGCAGACCTTCTGGACCTACGTGGTGGCCGCCCTCCACACCGCCGGGCTGCTCGACGACGGCAACCCACTGGCCGGCCTGACCACCGTCCCGGGCGACGAGCGCACCCGAATACGCCTGCTGGCCGACGGCCTCAGCCGTCTGCCAGACCCGTCGGTCCTGGTCATCGACGACTTCCACGAGATCGACGATTCGCGTGTGCTGGCCGAGATGGGCGACCTGCTCCGCTACCCACCCGAGCCGGTGCGGCTGCTGCTGATCGGCCGTCACCGGCCGACTCTGAACCTGCACCGCCTGCGCGTCGCCGGGCAGCTCAGCGAGATCCGCGCCAACCATCTGGCGTTCACCGACATCGAGGCCGCGGACCTGGTGCGCGGGCACGGGCTCAGCCTCACCGCCGCGGATCTCACCACCCTGCTGGACCGGACCGAGGGCTGGGCGATCGGCCTCCAGCTCGGCGCCGGTTTCCTCTCCGGTCACCAGACCCGGACGGTCACCGACTTCGCCGGCGACGGCCGTGGCATCGACGACTACCTGACCGACGAGGTGCTCGCCGGGCGCAGCCGCCGGCAGCGCCGCTTCCTGCTCCAGACCAGCATCTGCGAGCGGGTGTGCGCCGAGCTGGCCAACGCGATCACCGTCGGGCGCGACGGCCAGCGGATGCTGGAGCAGTTCGAGAACGAGCACGACTTCATGATCCGGCTCGGCGACCGCCCCCTGTGGTTCCGTTACCACAATCTGCTCCGCGACGCGCTCGGCCACCGGCTCCAGGTGGAGAGCCCGACCGTGATCGCCGAGTTGCACCGCCGGGCCGCCCGCTGGCACGCCGCCAACGACTCGGTCATGGAGGCGCTCACCCACGCGGTGTCGGCACAGGACTGGACCTATGTCGGACGGCTCGTCACCGGACAGGCCGCCACGCTGGTCCTCTCCGCGCACCGGTCCGCGCTGGTCCGCTTCCTGCGCCTGGTGCCCGAGGACAAGCTCGGCTCCAGCGCGGAGCTGATGATCTGCGCCGCCGTCCTGCTCTTCCACGACGGCGACTACGAGGCCATCCCGGCCCGCCTCGAACACGTCCGCCGGTTGCTGCGCCGCCGCCCCGGCGAGGAACACCGGCCGGTCGAGATCATGCGGTTCACCCTGCAACTGGCCGCCGACCGGGCGGTCGGCGACATGCCCGCCCTCCACGCCGGATGCACCGAACTGCTCGAGCTGCTGACCAACGACGGCGCCGCGGGTGGCGCCACCGTCACCCAGCAGCGGTCGATCGCACTCAACAACCGGGGGCTCGCCCGGTTGTGGACCGGCGACCTCGGCGCCGCGATCCGCGACCTGTGGGCGTCGGCCGGCGCCTCCCGCGCCGCCGGCCTGGAACTCGCCGAGATCAACGCGAACGGCCACCTCGCCCTCGCCGAGGTCATGTGCGGCTCGGTCGCCGATGCCGCACGGCTCGCCGGCGCCGCCCGCGAACTGGCCGGGCGACGCGGCTGGCAGGACACCGTGCAGTCGGTGGCGGCACACCTGGCGATGGTCCTCGTCCATCTGGAACGCGGCGAGCTCGCCGACGCCGACGAGGCGCTCCAGGCCGGGATGCGCGCCCACCACAGCGACCCCGAGGTGGCGCAGCGTGTGGTCCTGCTCGGCGCGCAGGCCCGTCTCGCGGTGACCCGTGGCGAACCGGCCAAGGCCCAGGTGTTCCTGGAGGCCGTCCGCACCGAGCGCAGCCCCCGCACGCGGGTGCCGTGGCTCGATCGCTGGCTGACGATGATCCAGATGGAGGCCGACCTGGCCGCCGGCCGCAGCGGTCCGCCGCCGGCCGGGCCACCGACCGTCGACGGCGACCTGGCCATGCAGGTCGTCCAGGCCCGGGTGGCGCTCGCCCACAAGGACCTGCGGCGAGCCGGGCAACTGCTCGACCCCCGGCCCGCCACCCTGCCCTACACCGCCGCGACCGTCGAGGCCGGGCTGCTCGTCGCCCTGATCGCCGACACCCGCGGCCAGGCCGGCCAGGCCGCCGAACTGCTCGGCGACGCCCTTCGCCTCGCCGAACGCGAACGGATCCGCCGCCCGTTCCTGATCCACGCCGACGGCCGCCTCGACGACCTGCTGCACCGCTTCCAACTGCTGTACCCCGAGGAGAAGCACTCCGCCTTCCTCGAGGAACTGCGCGCCGAGATCCGGTCCGGCCGTAAGACCCCGGCCGCCGACGTGCTCAGCGAACGCGAGGCCGAGGTGCTGCTCTTCCTGCCGACCATGCTCAGCGCCGCCGAGATCGCCCAGGATCTCGGCATCTCGGTCAACACCGTCAAGGCGCACATGCGTGCCATCTATCGCAAACTGGGCGTCTCCCGGCGCAGCGAGGCCGTCACCCAAGCCCGGGAGAACGGCTTTCTCTAACCATCTCCGGTACGCGTCTCGCGTACCCGTGCTGGGTTCTCGCCCGGCCCGGTGCGGCCTCGCGCCCGTGAGGCCCGCGCCGGGCTGAGACCGGTCCGGCGCTCTCCTCGCTACGCGTCGCGGTCCAGGGTCGCCAGAACCAGGGCGACCGCCTCGCGGGCCGCCACCGGCTCGCCGGGATGGTCCAGGTCGCGGCGGTTCCGGCCGGCCACCACATAGCGGTCGCCGACCGGTCGCACCCAGACCAGCGCCCGGCTCTGCAGGTCGGCGACACCCGGCCGAAGCCCGAAGTCCCAGTGGCTGGTGAACGGGTACAGCGCCCGCAGCCGCGGCTCCTCGGCGGCGGCCCGCACGAACCGGTCCAGCTTCTGCCGATGCGGCGGCGTGCCCTCGTCCAGGAACCGCCCCCACCGGAACTCGATCGCCTCGGCCTCACCCCGCTCGAACGCCTCGGCGAATCCGCCGTACGTCACGAACGCGTGGGCCGCCCCCAACTCGGCCACCGTCACCCCGGACAGGAACGTGGCGGCGGCCGCGGCGACCTCCTCCAGATCGGCGGTGCGGCCCCGGGCGATCCGGACGCCACGCATCCAGAAATCCAGCAGGAAGACGCGGTCGTCGATGGCCAACAGCACGTTCACATGCCGGTCGCCGTGCGCGATCCGGGCGCCCACCCGGATCCAGCCGGGCGACGACGGGACCTCGGCACGCAACGACGCCCCGGTCCGGTCGAAAAGGTCCTGGACAGCGGTCCGGAGATCCCCGGCCGCAACGATGTCGGGATAGTGCAGCGGGTCAGGCGCGGCGCTCACCGGATAGAGGGTACTGACTGTGGCCGCCACATGGGGTAGCGGAACGCATGTCCGGTGTGTCAGTTTGTTCGTCAGTCATCCGGTTCCGAAAAAGGGTCACAATGTCTTCTGGCGATCTGCGCACCGACCGGCCGCATTCGGCTCGCATCTACGACTTCCTGCTGGGCGGCAAGGACAACTTCGAGGCCGACCGGGCGGCGGCCACGCAGATGCTCCAGCACACCCCCGGCCTGCCGATCTCGATGCGCGCCAACCGCCGGTTCATGGCCAAGGCCGCCCGCTACCTGACCGGCGCGGGGATCCGCCAGTTCCTCGACGTCGGCACCGGCCTGCCCACCCGCCCCAACCTGCACGAGGTCGTCCAGACCGAGGCGCCCGACGCCGCCGTGATGTATGTCGACAACGATCCGCTGGTGCTCACCCACGCGCGGGCGCTGCTCACCCAGGTCGGCACCGGCGCCGTGTCCTACCTCGACGCCGACCTGCGCAAGCCGGAGGCCATCCTGGACGCCGCCGGAAGCTTCGACCTGTCACGGCCGGTCGCGCTCACCCTGATCGCGGTGCTGCAGCACGTGGTCGACGACGACGAGGCTCGCGACATCATCGGCCGTCTCATGGCGCCACTGGCCACCGGCAGCGCGCTCGCCCTGTCCGCGGTCACCGTGGAGAACGACCCGGACGGCGGCCCGGGGACGGTGAAGACCTACAACCAGAACGGGGTGCCGGTGGTCGCGCGTACCCGTACCGGGGTGGAGGGTCTGTTCGCCGGTTTCGACCTGGTGTCGCCGGGTGTCGTGCCGGTCCACCACTGGCGGCCCACCGACGAGGACAAGGGCGTGGACGACGCCGCCGTCTACATGTACGGGGGAGTCGCCTTCAAACGCTGACCCCGCACCGCGGAACCCGTGGCGGCCAGGTCCGCCTGGCCGCCACGGGCCAGCTCGTGGAGGCGCCCCCGCGTCAGGATCACGTCCTGACCGAAAGTCGTAGGCGTGCCGGCCGATTTCCGACCCGGGACAGAGGGCCGTGACCCCGGAACGGCGAAGGCTACGAGCCATGACTACGGCTCAGACCGCACCGCCCGCGGGCGCCGCAACGGCCGGTGACGGACGGATCGCGGCCCTGGACGTCCTCCGGGGATTCGCCCTCTGCGGAATCCTGCTCGCCAACGTGAAACCGATCGCGAACAGCGGCGACGTCCTCGGCCCCACCTCCGAATCGGCGCCCGGCATCCTGCACATGCTGGTCGACCAGCGCTTCTTCCCGATCTTCTCGGTCCTCTTCGGGGTGGGATTCACCCTGCTCCTGGACAAGGCGGGAAGCCGTGCGGTCCTGCTCCGCAGAATGCTCGCCCTACTGATGATCGGGCTCGCGCACCTGCTGCTGTTGTGGCGGGGCGACGTGCTGACCGCCTACGCCACCGTCGGCCTGGTGGTCCTGCTGCCGTCGACATGGCTGCCCCGGCGGGTGGTGGCGGTGCTGAGCGGCATCCTGATCGTTCTGTCGGTGACGGTGCTGGGCGGCTGGTACTCGCTGATCCCCGGCCTGCTCCTGCTCGGCTCGGCACTGACCCGCTACGGCGTGACCGCCGGACTCGATCGGCACAGTCGAGTTCCCGCCATCCTCGGTGCGGTCTTCGTGGCCGGCGCGGTCCCCGCGTCGCTGCTCCAATGGCAGGCCGCGCAGGCGGACCCGGACGGTCGACTGTTCCGGATCACCTACCCCCTGGCCGGGCTGCTGACCGCAGGCGCCTACGTCTGCGCCCTGTTGCTGCTGTTGCGAACCCCGCTCCGGCGCCCGCTGGCCGCCGTGTTCACTCCACTCGGCCGGATGGCGCTGACCAACTATCTCTCGGCCACCGTACTGGTCCTGACCGTGGCGGGTCTCGTCGGCGACCTGGACCGCCGGCCGACCGCGATGGTGGTCGTCACCGCGGCCGTCATCCTGTCCGTGCAATGGGTTTGGTCTGCCCTGTGGCTGCGCCGTTTCCGCCAGGGCCCACTGGAATGGCTGTGGCGCTGGGTGACCTGGGCCCACCGGCCGCCACTGATCCGGCGACCGGTCTCAGCCGAGACGTAGGAGGGTCTCCTCGATCTCGCCCTGCCGCGCGTTGGCGAAGGAGACCTCGGTGCCGGTGATCACGAAACCGGCCCTCAGCAGCACCTTGAGAGACGCGGTGTTGTCACTGGCGACCCGGGCGAAGACCGGGCGAACCGGAATCGCTTCCAACAGCAGGGCAAGCGCCCGGCCGGCGATGCCCTGCCCCCAGAAAGCCCGGTCGATCCAGTAGGTCACCTCGGTGTCCCCGTCGACGACGAAGCCGGCGATGCTGCCCACCAGCCGCCCGTCGAGAGTGACCGCCCGCGTCATGACGTCCGGCGACGACCTGATCTTCGCCATGTGCGCGTCGAACGCGGCGCGGTCACCGGGATCCGCGGACGTGAAGGCGGCCATCCGCACCGCCACCGGATCCCGCCCCTGCTCGAACAACGCGTCCAGATCGGAATCCTCGATCGGACGCAGCGCCACCTCGCCCATAAGTGCCCCCTCACTCGTCAGCGGGCGAACCTATCAGGTTCCCGCCAGGCCGAGCCTGTCCCGATCCGGGCCGGCCCGGCGGCGATGGTCACCGGTTCGTAAGAATCAGCGGCCGTCGCGCACGGTCTACTGGGACGGTGATTCGCAGAGTGATCGCCGCCCTCGCCGCCCTCGTCGCCGTCGCCGCGCTGTACTGGTTCCAGCCGTGGAAACTGTTCACCGACCGGACCGTCTCCGAGACACTGCCGCCGGTGGTGTCCATCGAGCCCAGCCTGCCCGCCGGGCCGGGCGGTGGCGAACCGTCCAGAACGCCGTCCCGGAAGGTCGTCGCGCGGGGTGAATTCGTGACGCACGAACACGACACCACCGGCGCAGCGCGGCTGGTCCGGGAAACCGACGGCACCCACCGGCTGGAACTGGTCGGGCTGGACACCAGCAACGGCCCCGACCTGAGGGTGTGGCTCTCCGATCAGCCGGTCCGGGAAGGCCGAGCCGGATGGCACGTCTTCGACGACGGCGACCACGTCGAACTCGGCCGTCTCAAAGGCAACCGCGGCGACCAGTCCTATGCCGTCGGCGCCGATGTCGACCTGGAGAGATTGCGCAGTGTCAGTATCTGGTGCGAGCGGTTCTCGGTGTCGTTCGGCGCGGCCGAGCTGCGCTGACGGCACGACGGCAACGGGCGCCCGGCCCGGCTTGCAGCTCTTGGCGTACTTCCCCTGATATGAGATGCTGCGTGATCGTCTGGGCGAATTGGGCCGGAGCCGGCCGCCGATCGTCTGCTGGAGATCGACTCGTGCCCTTCGATCAGCAGTGGCAGCCTCCAATAGACGGCCGGACTGCCCGGTCCACGCGAGGGAAACACTGCCGATCAGGGGATACGGATACATGTCGTCGTCAGTCCCGCTCCGCCGGAACCGCGCGTACCAGGGGGTTTTCTGGTCGCAGGCGTTCACCGACTTCTGCGAGCAGTTCCTCATCGTCGCGATCGTGTGGGCGACTCTGCATCAGTACGGCGGCGCCCGCATGGGCATCGTGATGGCCGCGTGGGCCGTACCCCGAGGTTTGCTGATGCTCTTCGGCGGGGTCCTCGTGGACCGTCTCGACCGGCGGCGGCTCGCGATCACCGTCGGCGCGTCGCTGGCCGTGCTCAGCGTCGCCGCCGCGCTGGTCACCCGTGCCGAGATCTACGGACTGTGGATCCTGGTGGCGGTCGGTCTGGGCGTCCTCGACGCGCTGCGGTTGCCGGTGGCCGCCAGCATCCTGCCCCAGATCGTCGCCCGGGATCAGCTGGTCGACGCGAACCGGTGGGCGAGCCTGCGGGAGTGGGCCGCCCTGGCCGGTGCGCCCGCGGTCGGTGGCGTGCTGGTCGCGATCGCCGGCGCCGGCGGCACGATGGTCATCACCGCGGTCCTCTACCTGGCGAGCGTCGGGCTCATGCTGCTCGCCCCGCCGCTGCCGCGCCCGGCGGGCGAACCCCGCGCGCACGTCCTGGCCGACCTGCGGGACGGGCTGATGTTCGTAGTGCGGCATCGCGGCCTGCGGATCCTGCTCGTCACGTTCGCGGTGGCGAACCTCTTCATACTCGGCCTTCTCGGGGTGGCCATCCCGGTGTTCGCCAAGGACGTGCTGAACGCCGGGCCGCAGGGGCTCGGTTTCCTCAGCGCGTCGTTCGGGGTGGGCCTGGTGCTCGGCACCCTGGTCTGCACCCGGCTGCCCGGATCCTGGCAGCGGTCGCAGAGCATGGCGCTCGTCCTCTTCGGCGTCAGCGACCTGCTGCTCGCGGCTGTCGGACTCGCGCCCAACCTGGCTCTGGCCTGCACCTTCCATCTAGCCAGCGGCCTGGCCGCCGGACCGGCGGCCACCTTCTACCGGGCGCTGCTGCAGACGCTGCCGCCGGAGAACTACCTGGGCCGGGTCAACAGCATCGCCCGCGCCATGTCGTTCGGGCTCGAACCGGTCTCGACCGCCGGCGTCGGCGCCCTCTCCACCCGCGTCTCCGCCTCGGCGCTGCTGCTGGCCGGCGGCGCCGCGGCGGCCTGCGCCGACCTGGCCGGGGCCGTCCTCAGCCGGCTCACCGGTGTGGAGCCGGCCGCCGCGCCGGAACCCGCGATCGTCACCCCCGGCGAGAAGAAGACCTGATCAGCGGCGGTTCGCCGGGCCGGCTATCGGGCGTTCCGGTTCGCCGGCGGTCGGCCGCACGACCGAAGGACGGGCCCCGGGCGGGGGATGAGGGCCGCCCCGGGCCGCCGTCCGGCTTTCACCGGGTCGGGGCATTGCCGCCGGTCCGCACGTGCGGCGTGCCGGGGAGTTGTGCCAAGGTTTCGCGATGGTGCGATACGTCTTGAACGACCGGTATGAGTTGCGGTCGTTGCTGGGGCGCGGCGGGATGGCCCAGGTCTGGCAGGGATTCGACCGGTGGCTCGGCCGCATGGTGGCGGTCAAGGTGCTGCACGAACGGGTACTGGCCGATCCGTCGGTTCCGGCCCGGTTCGAGCGGGAGGCCCGGACGGTGGCCGGGCTGACCCACCCGAACATCGTGACGCTGCACGACGTCGGCGCCGATCGCGGCGTTCCCTACCTGGTGATGGAACTGGTCGAGGGGCGCAGTCTCGCGGATCTGCTGTCCGCCGGTCCCCTGGACGTCGCCGGGGCGGCCCGGATCGCGGCCCAGGTGTGCGCCGCGCTGGAGGCCGCATCGGCGGCCGGAGTGGTGCACCGGGACATCAAACCGGCCAACATCCTGGTCACCGGCGACGGCCGGGTGAAGGTCTGCGACTTCGGCATCGCCCGGGTGGCCGGAACCGTGCAGGGCGAGCTGACCGGGTCGGCGCAGATGCTCGGCACCAGCACCTACATGGCGCCCGAACAGGTCGCGGGTGGTCCCGTCGACGTTCGCACCGATCTGTACGGCCTGGGCTGCGTCCTCTACGCCATGCTGACCGGGGGACCGCCGTTCACCGGCGACAGCCCGATGCGGATCGCCTGGGACCACGTCGAACGCTCCCCGCAGCCGGTGTCCCGCCATCGTCGCGTGCCGCAGGACCTGGACCGGCTGCTTCTCGCGATGCTCGCGAAGTTCCCCGCCGACCGCCCGTCGGGTCCGGCCGCTGTGCGGGCCGTCCTCGAGAATTTGAACACCGAAGCCACCGGGGAACAGACGGATGCCGAGTCCCTGGAGGCCGTGCGGTCTCCCGCCGTGTCCGGCGGGGGCCCGGAGGCCGTGCGACCTCCCGCCGTGTCCGGCGGGGACCTGGAGGCTGTGCGGTCTCCCGCGGTGACCGGCGGGGACCCGGAAGCCGCTGCCCCGACCGCACCGGAACACGTGACGGCCCGTCCGTCGCGTGCCGGTGGCAGGCGTGGGCGGCTCGTGCTCGCCGGTGTCGCCGCCGTCGTCGGGGCCGGGGCCCTGGCGATGACCACGGCCGGGGCCGGCGATCCCGGCGCGCGGGCCGCACCCGCCCCGAACGGCCCGCCCCCGGCCTCCGCGCCCCCGCGGCCCGGCGCCGCCGAACCGGACGGCACGGCGGCGCGGAACGAGCCCACCCGGGTGATCGGCCCGCGGGCGGGAACCGGCGACATCGACGAGAAGTCGGCCCGCGACCTGATCAAGAAGCTGGAGAAAGAGAACAACGGCAAAGGGCGGAACAACGCGGAGGTACGGCGGAAGCTCAACGAACTACGCCGCACCGGAAAACTCCAGGAAGCCACCTACCAGGCGATTCTCGCCGAACTCGAGTCGTCGGCGATGTGATCAGACGCCACCGTCCACCGCGATCACCTGCCCGGTGACGCCGGTGTTGGCGGCCGAGGCGAGGAACACCACCGGCGCCGCGATCTCGTCGGCCGTCAGCAGCCGGGTCAGCGGAATCGTGTCGGTGTAGCCCTCCGGCAGGGTGTCGGTGATGTGGGTGTTGGCGCGGGTCCGGGTCAGGCCCGGTGACACCACGTTCGTCAGGATGTCACCGGAGCGGCCCAGCGAGAACGCCGCCGAACGGTTGAACCCGTGCAGGGCCGCCTTGGCCGCCCCGTAGTATTCGCCGCCGGCCATGCCGTGGGTGGCGATCGACGACGACACGTGCACGAGGCGGCCCCACCGGCGTTCCCGCATGTGCGGGGTGACGAGACGGCTCAACGCCACGGCGCCCTCGATGTTGTCGCGCAGCACCCGCAGCCACAGGTCGTCCGGCGCGTTCTCGAAACCGCCGGCGCTGTCCGGTGCGGCGGAACCCCAGCGGACCGCGTTGTTGACCAGCACGTCGACCCGGCCGGTCCAGGCCAGCACGCCGTCGACCAGCCGGCGCGCGGACTCGGGGTCGCCCAGCTCGTACCGGAAAGGGCGCCCGCCCAGATCGGCCGCGAGTTTCCCGGCGGCCTCCGCGGCCTCGTGGTAGGTGACCGCCACGTCGGCGCCTTCGGCGGCGAAGCGGCGGGCGATCGGTTCGCCCAGGCCACCGGTGGCGCCGGTGACGATGACGGTACGGCCGTTCAATCCCATGTCCATGAGTCCCACCCTGGCCGGGTGGCCGGCGGACAGGGAGGCCGCGCGGATCCTAGCCCTGATAGGGCCAGGCTGGGGGCTCTGTGGACGGTTAGGGTCGGGGGGTGAGCGAGAACGAGTTGGGGCGATTCCTGCGGGAGCGGCGGGAGGGCACCACTCCGGCGGAGGTCGGTCTTCCGGCGGGGGCACGCAGGCGCACGCCGGGTCTGCGACGTGCCGAGGTCGCCACCTTGGCCGGGGTCAGCGTGGAGTATCTGACACGCCTCGAGCAGGGCCGCGACCGGCATCCGTCACCGGAGGTGCTCAACGCGCTAGCCACCGCGCTGCGGTTCAGCCGGGCCGAGCGGGAGAGCCTGCGATGGCTCGGCAAAGTGGCGGCCGGGGTGATCTGCCCGGCCGGGCACGTGCCCGCTGTGGAGGTGCGGCCGACGGTTCGCGCGCTGCTCTCCAGGCTCGAGCCCGGCCCGGCCGTGGTGCTCAACCGGCTCGGTGACGTGCTGGCCGCCACCAGTGGGTTCGAGGCGCTGTTCCGGCCGATCGGGCTGTTCGACGGGCATCGGCACAACATCCTCCGGTTCGTCATGGTCGATCCGCGGGCGCGTAAGGCGTACCCCGACTGGAATCAGGTGGCCGAAGGCCACATCGCCCAGCTCAAGGGTGAGGTCCGCCGCGGAGATCCGCACGCGCTGGAGCTGGCCGGTGATCTGACGGTGCTGGTGGGGCCGGAGTTCACCGAGCGGATGGCGGCACCCGGCGGGTTCCCGGAGCGGTCCGGTGTGGAGCGGCTCGCGCATCCCGAGGTGGGCGAGTTGCGGCTGGCCTACGAGGTGCTGGATCTGCCGGACGCCGACGAGCAGCGGCTGATCGTGCACCTTCCGGTGGACGCCGTGACCGCGTCCGCGCTGGACCGTCTTTCCGGGCGACGACCGGGCGCGCTGCGCGCCGTGTGAGATCGCCGCCGACGGGGTGTGTCGCGTGCGGGTGTGAGGTCGCCGTCGGCGGGGCTTGTTGCGGGCGGGTGTGAGGTCGCCGTCGGCGGGGCTTGTTGCGGGCGGGTGTGAGATCGGCGTCGGCGGGGCGCGTTGCGGGCGGGTGTGAGATCGGCGTCGGCGGGGCGCGTTGCACGCCGGGTGTGGGATCAGGCCGAAGGCGGGGTGCGGAAGGTGCGCCGGTAGACCTCCGGTGGGACACCGATCGTCCGGTGGAAGTGCCGGCGCAGGGTGGTGGCCGTGCCCATGCCGGCCGCCACGGCGATCGACTCGATACTGTCGCCGGTGGCTTCCAGCAGCTCCTGGGCTCGGCGGATGCGCTGAGTGTGCAGCCACTGCAACGGCGTGGTGCCGGTGATCGCGTGGAAGTGGCGGGCCAGATGCCGGGAGCTCAGGTTCGCCCGCCGGGCCAGGTCCTCGACGGTCAGTGGCTGGTCCAGGCGTTCCATCACCCACTCCAACAGGTCGGTGAGTGGGTGGCCGTCCTGGGCGGGCACGGGAGTGGAGACGAACTGGGCCTGGCCGCCGGCCCGGTGCGGTGGCACGACCAGGCGTCTGGCCACGACGTTGGCGACCGCCGGGCCGTGGTCGCGGCGGACCAGGTGCAGGCACAGGTCCATGGCGGCGGCCTTGCCGGCCGAGGTCAGGACCCGGCCGTTGTCGACGTAGAGGACATCAGGATCCACCTCGATCAGCGGATAGCGGGCGGCCAACTGGCTGGTGTGCGCCCAGTGGGTGGTGGCGCGCAGACCGTCGAGCAGCCCGGCGGCGGCCAGCGCGAACGCGCCGGTGCACAGGGAGACCACCCGGGCGCCGGCCTCGTGTGCCGCGCGGACCGCCTGCACCAGGTCGGCAGGCGGGTCCACCTCGACATCGGCGAGGGCGGGGACGATCACCGTGCCGGCGTGGGCCAGACGGTCCAGGCCGTGATCCGGCTCGACCAGGAAGCGGCCGGCCCGGACCGGATGGGCGCCGCAGACGGACACGTCATACCACGGGCCGGGGAGGGCGTCCGGTTTCGAGCCGAAGACCTCATATGCCAGCGCCAGCTCGAAATGCAGCATGCCGTCGGTGGCGGCGACCGCGACAGAGTTCATGTCGGAAATTGTACGGGCCACGTCGTTCCGGACACTGTCCTGTTTCTTCCGGCCGCGACAGGATCGTGGTCATGGCGAACGAGACGAACGCGAGCGTGGCGGTTTTCGGGGCGTACGGGCACACCGGGCGGTTCGTGGTGGCGGAGCTGCGGGACCGGGGTTACGTGCCGGTGCCGGCCGGCCGTGACCTGGACCGGCTGCGAGCCCTGGAGCAGGGCGAGGTGCGGCAGGCGACGGTCGGCGATCCGGGCTCGCTGGACCGGGCGCTGGCCGGTGCCGCCGCCGTCGTCAACTGCGCCGGCCCGTTCGCGGAGACGGCCGCGCCGCTGGTGGAGGCGGCTCTGCGGGCGGGGATCCCGTACGTCGACGTGGCCGCCGAGATCGAGGCGAACGCCGACACCTTCGCCCGGTTCGCGGATCGTGCCCGGGCGGCGGGCGTCGCGGTGGTTCCGGCCATGGCCTTCTACGGCGGGCTGGGTGACCTGCTGGCCACCGCCGCGATGGGGGATTGGGCCGCCGCCGATGAGGTGCATGTCGCCTACGGGCTGAGCAGCTGGCATCCCACCCCCGGGACGCTGGCGTCGGGGGTCGTCTCCGGGCGGCGCCGGGGTGGCCGCCGGGTGCGGTTCTCCGGCGGGCGGCTGCGGTACCACGACGACGCGCTGCCCACCGTGGAGTGGGACTTCCCGGGGCCGCTCGGCACGCAGCCGGTGATCGGCGAGTTCACCATGGCCGACGTGGTCACCGTGCCCAGCCATCTCGATGTTCCCGAGGTGCGTACCTACATGTCCGCGGTGGCGGCCGCCGACCTGGCCGCGGCCGCCTCGGCGCCGGTGGCCGTCGACGACAGGGGCCGTTCGGCGCAGACGTTCGTCGTCGACGTGGTCGTCCGGTCCGGTGGCGAGCAGCGCCGGATGTCCGCCACGGGGCAGGACATCTACGCGATCACCGCACCGCTCGCGGTCGAGGCCGTCGATCGTCTGCTCACCGGCCGGTCGAAGGCCGTCGGTGTGGTCTCGGCGGGCGCGGCCTTCGACGCCCGCGACTTCCTCGGCGCCCTGACCGGTCATCTGACCTTGCGCACCGCGGCCTGAGATCCGGCCGCCCGGGAAGGACCTCCGCGGCAGCCGGCACCCGGATGCCACCGTGGCGGCATCCGGGTGCCGTCGGTCAGTCCTGCGCGGGTTCGAAACGGAGGTGGTTCAGGGCGTGCCCGTAGCCCGTGCTCGCACTGTTCTTTCCGGTGATGGTGCAGGTGACGGAGGCCCAGCCGGCTTCGCCGATGGTGACCACGCCGACGTCTTTCGACAGGTAGGTGATGGTGGTCGAGTACTGGTCCTGGGGTGCGCCGACGTTCTGGTCGTCCACCGCGTACTGGCAGGTGCCCCGGGTCGGGAACGTCTTGATGCCGGTGATCATTTTGAAGGTGCCACTGTACGGGGCGCGGAACGTGTACTGGACTTTCTGCCCGACCGCGGTGGTGCCGGCCGCGGCGTACCCGATCGCACCTTCGGTGAGCAGGAGCACCTGATTGCCGGTGGGGCTGGTCGGCAGCCGGTCCTCCACCTCGATCTGGAAGCTCGGCGCGGGAAGCAGAGTCAGGCTGTCCACGCCGAAGCTGTAGCCGCCTGCTGTGCCGGCGGCGGTCATGGTGAATGTGATCGTGGCGGTGCCGGCGGTCAGGAACCGGGTGCCGAGGTCGAGCTCCTTGAATCCGAATCCTTCGCCGGCCGCGGAGAGATCGATCGGTGCGCCGATCGCGACGCCGTTCACGGATGCCTGCGCGACTCCACGGGTGGGTCCGTACCGGAGGCGCGGGACGATGCGGTACGGGCCGGATTGCGGAACCGTCAGGGTGTACGTCACGTGGTGACCGGCTGCCGAGGGCTGGAAGACGCGCAGTCTTCCGGCGCTGGCGTCCGGGGCGTCGACCAGGTCCGCGTTTCCGCCGAGGGTGGCCGGGGTGAGTGCTTCGGCTTCGGCGTGGGTGACCGGGGTGAGCACGACGAGTGTGACGGCGTTGGGGGTGAGGGTGAACGTCTTCGGGGTTCCGCCCGGAGCGAGCACGTAATCCTCGACCTGGGCGAGTCCGGCCTTCGCCGGGTCGGCGTGGACGTTGCTGGTCGTGGCGTCGACCAGGTATCGCTGGACCCGGATCTGCCGTCCGGTGAACGACGCCGGCCGGTTGTTGACGGCAAGGGTGACGTCGTGGCCGGCCGTGCCGGTCGACCACTGGTAGTTGGTGGCGAGCACGGCGATGCCGGTGTCGTCGCGGGTGGCGAGTGCGTTGACGCCGATCCCGTCGGTGGTCACGCCGCTGGATGTGGAGCTGATCCGGCGGGTTTTCAGCATGCTCTGCATCTTGACGACGTTGTAGTACGGGTACGGCGTACCCTCCGGCTCCTCGGTGTCCGGATCGCCGGCCTCGGCCGGGCCGATGGCGAGCATCGACTTGCGGCTGGTGTCGCCGAGCGAGGTCGACCAGTGCATCGGCATGTCCATGCCGCCCTCGACGTAGTGCATGCCGAGCGTCGCTACGGCCGCGGCCTGGGTGAGCCGGTCGGTGGCGAGATCGGAGGCGGTGTTGCTGCCGGGGAAGACGCCGTACTCGGTGACGAACACCGGGGTCGTGGTGGTCACGCCCGCCGTGCCGAGCCAGCTCTGGACGTCCTGCTTCTGCTTCTTGACCTTCGCGGGCGTCGCCGCGTTGTGATACTCGTGGTACGAGATGAAGTCCAGCCGCTTGGTGGTGTCGGTGTCGGCGGCGTACAGCGCGAGGAACCGCTTCAGGTAGGTGCCGTCGAACCGGTACATGGCCGGCCCGCCGATACGCAGCGGCACGACCGGATAGAGTTCCGCGTTGAGCTCATTGATGATCGAGTACCCGATCCGGTACCACTGGTAGTAGACGTCGACGTCGTAGTGCCCGTCCTCGCCTTTCTGGACCGGCCAGGTCTTGTCCGGCTCGTTGAAGAACTCGACGTACTGCACCTCGGGATGCCTGAGCTTGTGATGCTTGAGGCCGGCCTTGAGGACCGCGCGGCACTCGGCGGGGTCCTCAAGGGTCATGAGAGACGAGTCGCACTGGCCGAGGTTGATCAGGGTGCGGTCGGAGTAGGTCTTCACCTCGTCCGTCGTGGCGTCGTTCCAGGTGTAGGCGCCCGTGCCGGTGTTGTAGTACCACTCCGGCTTGATCCAGACCCGGCTCACCTTCGGCCCGATCTCGTCCAGCTTGGCCAGGGCGTTCGGGCCGAGCTTGGCGGCGTTGAGGTAGTCGGCCGGGTTGTTGAGGGCACCGAGGTCGGAGCCACCGTCCACGGTGACGACGGTGGTTGTCGCGGCCTGGGCCGGCGTGGGAGTGACGCCGGTCAGCGCCATGACGGGCAGGAGGGCGGCGGCCAGCAAGCGGCCCGCCCGGGATCGACTCATCCACATGAATGCAAGATCATATACAGGCTTCAAGCGATGTGGGGTACGCCGATACACCGTTGCCCGGTGCCGTCGGCGCTTGTCGGCGGGATGCCGGGTCCTTCTCGGACTGAACCCCCGAGCGGCCGGCGGGTCGTTCGCGGTCAGCGCACTAGTGTCCTGAGCCAGAAATTCGGCTACAAAATCGGGCGAGTGACTCGAGGATTTCGTCGGCGGTCTTGGTCCAGATGAACGGGCGTGGGTTGCTGTTCCATTCGGCGATCCACGCTCGGATGTCGGCTTCCAGGGCTTGGATGCTCTTGTGGGCGCCTCGGCGGATCTTCTGGTCGGTGAGGTAGCCGAACCAGCGTTCGACCTGGTTGATCCAGGACGAGCCGGTCGGGGTGAAGTGCATGTGGAAGCGTGGGTGCCGGGCCAGCCAGGCGCGGATCGCCGGGGTCTTGTGGGTGCCGTAGTTGTCGCAGATCAGGTGGATGTCCAGGTCGGCTGGGACGGTCTTGTCGATGGTGAGCAGGAACTTCTTGAACTCGGTGGCCCGGTGTTGGCGGTGCAGTTCGCTGATCACGGTGCCGTCGCTGATGTCGAACGCGGCGAACAGGCTGGTGATCCCGTTGCGGTGGTAGTCGTGGGTGCGCCGTTCCGGCATGCCGGGCATCATCGGTAGCACCGGCTGGGACCGGTCCAGGGCTTGGATCTGGGATTTCTCGTCCACGCACAGCACCACGGCGCGTTCGGGCGGGTGGTGGTAGAGGCCGACCACGTCGACGACCTTCTCCACGAACTGCGGGTCGGTGGACAGTTTGAACGCCTCCGCCCGGTGTGGTTTGAGGCCGAAGTCGCGCCAGATCCGGCCGATCGTGGACTTCGACAGCCCGGACTTGTTCGCCATCGATGCCCGCGACCAGTGGGTGGCGTTGCGCGGGGTCTGTTCCAGGGTGTCGACCACAACCCGTTCGACCTGGTCCAGAGTGATCGACGGCGGCCGGCCCGGCCGTTGCTCATCGATCAGCCCGTCGAGGCGTTCGGTGAGGAACCGGCGCCGCCATTTGCCCACGGTGGACAGGTGTACGCCCAGCCTGCCGGCCACCTCGACGTTCGAGTCGCCCTCGGCACAGGCCAGGATGATCTTCGCCCGCATCGCCAGGACCTGCGCCGACTTCGCCCGCCGCGACCAGCGCAACAACGTCGCGCGTTCCTCGTCGGACAAAGTCAACGGCGCGGTGGGACGCCCAGTTCTCGGCATCCCGCCACGCTACACCCACTTATAAGCCGAATTTCTGGCGCAGAACACTAGCGAGCCTGGTCGAGGGGGATGTCCACACATGCGCCGGGCAGGCCCGCCGCCGGCCATTCGACCAGCACGGTGACGACGTCGCTGTCGGGCCGGTCGAAGAGGAACTCGGCGGTGCACCGGAAATCCGCGTCGCCGCCCGCGATCGACCCGGTCCACATGGTCAGCCGGATCGCCTCGGAGCCGTGCACGGCCGCGATCGACGGTCCCGGTTCGAACGGTGGGCGCCGGCGCGGAACGGCGTCCGCGTGGGCGGCCCGTGCCGCCGTCCCGCGGGCGACGCTGAGGATCTCCATCGACAGGATCCCGCCGATCGCGGTGAGGCGGCGAAGCACGACGACGGCCTGTCCGGCCCGGTGCAGGACGCGCGGCCCGGCGACGATCCACCCGGTCTCGACGTGCGCGGTGCCGAAGATGGACTCGTGCGCCCGGGTGTGCAGCGCCCCGGGAGGCGGCCGCACGTCGACCGGCGCGTCCCAGACGGAGATCTCGCCGCGCTCGGCGGCCACCCGGTCGGGCAGCGGCAGCGCGACGACGGTCTCCGGGAATCCGATCTCCGGCCACGCGAACACCATCGACGCCCGGTCGAACGACGGCGGCAACTCGAGGCCGGCGCGCAGGCTGGGGCCTTCGACGCCCTCGTAGTGGTCGCCGCTCCAGGAGGTCCGGGATCCGCCGTACTGCCAGCGGGCCCGGCCGTCCGGGTCCAGCCAGGCGATCCGCAGGTCCATGCCCTCGTCGTGTTCGGGAAGCAGCCGGCGTGGCGCGGGCGGGGTGAACCGCCCGGCTCTGATGTCGGCCTGCCGTTCGGGGGCGCTGCGCCGGTCGAGGGGGCGGCGTGCCAGCAGGTCCAGCTCCAGGCCGGTCGGCCGGGAGACGGCGAGCACCACGCCGATGCTCAGTTCGGGACGTTCGACGATCAGGCCGCCGCGGTGTGCGAGCACGCCCAATGTCTCCACATGCGACACACGGCGAGCCTAACGTATTGACGAACCCCAGGGATAACCGTTAGACACTATGGATAACCGTTATCCATTGGGGGTGGCATGCAACAGGAAGTGGTCCTGGCGATGCTCGCCAAGGAGCCCTCCCACGGCTACGAGCTGCGCGCCCGGCTGCGCGACGCGCTCGGGCCGCTCGGCGAGGCGATGAACGCCGGGCACGTCTACGTCACCCTGACCCGGCTGGAGAAGGCCGGGCTCCTCACGGTCGAGCGGTCCGCCGACGGCGCCGACCGGGCGGACCGCAAGGTGTATGCGCTGACCCCCGGCGGCCAGCAGCGGGTGGCCGCGTGGATCGCCGAGACGAGCTGGCCGAAACCCGACCTGGCCGAGTTCCATCTGAAACTGATCGCGGCCGCGGCCGCCGGGCTGGCCGACCCGCTGGCCATCGTCGACACCCAGCGCCGCGAGCTGCTGCGCCGGCTACGGGACGCCCAGCGCGCCGCCATGGCCGAGCCGGAACACTCGGCCGCCGCCCTGCTCATCGAGGGCATCGTGCTGCGGCTGCAGGCGGACCTGCGCTGGCTGGAAGCGTGCGAACGGACCTGGACCCACCGAAGGAGCGAGTCATGACCGTCATATTGAGTGCCCGTGGTGTGCGCCGCGACTTCGGCAGCAGGGAAGGCCTCGTCCGGGCGGTGGACGGGGTGGATCTGGACGTCATGGCCGGCGAGACGGTGGCGGTCATGGGGCCCAGCGGCTGCGGCAAGTCCACCCTGCTGCACCTGCTCGGCGGCCTGGACCGGCCCTCCGGCGGGCAGATCACCCTGCACGGCCGCCGGATCGACGACCTCGGCGAGAAGGCGCTGGCCCGGCTGCGGCGCACCGGCGTCGGCTTCGTGTTCCAGTCCTTCCACCTGATGGAGGAGCTGACCGCGGTGGAGAACGTGGAGATGCCCGCCCTGCTGGCCGGCCGCTCCCCGCGGGCCGCCCGCCGTCGCGCCGTCGAGCTGCTGGACCGGGTCGCTCTCGCCGACCGGGCCGGGGCGCTGCCGTCCCAGCTCTCCGGCGGTCAACGGCAGCGGGTCGCGGTCGCCCGGGCGCTGTCCAACGAGCCCGCCGTCATCCTCGCCGACGAACCCACCGGCAATCTTGACAGCGCCGCCACCCTCGACGTGCTCAAGCTCTTCGACAGTCTGCACGACAGCGGGCAGACGCTGGTCATCGTCACCCACGACGCGCGGATCGCGGCCACCGCGGACCGGCTCGTCTCGATGCGCGACGGCGTCCTCATCGATGAGACCCGGCTCACCGGCGGCACCGGTGGACGGCTCGGCAGCCTCGTCGGACTGGAGGACTGAGCCGTGGGCCGCCTGCTTCTCGTCACCCGCCTCGCCGTCCGGGACCTGCGCCGCCGCCCCGCCGAAGCCGTGCTCCTGCTGATCGCCGTCCTCGCCGCCACCAGCACACTCACCCTCGGTCTGGTGCTGCGCGACGCTGCCGGCGACCCCTATCTGAACACCCGGGAGGTGACCCGTGGACCGGACGTGATCGCCTTCGCCGGTCTCGACGCCCTCACCGAGCTGTCCGCCGACCCGGCGATCGTGGCGACAAGCGGTCCCCACCCGGTCGTCGCGTCACGACTGGACGCCTCCGGGCGTACCTCTGATGTGCAGGTCGTCGGGCGCGACGCCGAGGCCGCGGCAGTCGATCAGCCCGCCGTCGTGGCCGGCGTCTGGGTGAACGACGGCGGCGCCGTCCTCGAGGCGGCCTTCGCCGAAGCCCTCGGCGTGCGCCCCGGCGACGAGATCACCCTCGGCGGCCGGCCGTTCCGCGTCGCCGGAACCGCCGTCACCGCCGCCACCGCGCCGTTTCCCGCCTCCACCTGCATGGTCGATGCCGGCTGCCTGCACGGCGCCGTTCCGCGGGACCGGCCGCTGCCGGAGGGACTGCTGCACAATCCCGGCCTCGTCTGGGTCACCCAGGCGGACGCGCGCGGGCTCACCGCCACCTCACAACCCTCCCGGTACGTGCTGAGCGCGCGACTGTCCGACCCGGAACAGACCCGGGAGTTCCTCGACCGGCACCTCGCCACCGGCGCCGAGATCCCGGTCGGCATGGCCTCCTGGCAGGAGATCCGCGCCGAGGCCACCGAGCTGGCCCGGGACTCGCAGATCCTGCTGATGATCGGCGCCTGGCTGCTCGGCCTGCTCGCCACTGCCAGCCTCGCCGTGCTGGTCGGTGGGCGGATGGCCGACCAGACCCGGCGGGTCGGTCTGCTCAAGGCGGTCGGCGGCACCCCGGGTCTGGTCGCCGCCGTGCTGCTGGCCGAATACCTGCTGATCGCCCTGATCGCGGCCGCGGCCGGACTGGCGATCGGCACACTGTCCGCGCCGCTGCTGGTCGAACCGGGCGCCGGCCTGCTCGGCACGCCCGGCACACGGCCGCTCACCCTGACCACGGCCGCCGTGGTGACCGGGGTGGCGCTGACCGTGGCGGTTCTGGCCACCCTCGTCCCGGCGGTGCGGGCGGCACGCACCAGCACGGTCGGCGCGCTCGCGGACACCCCGCGGCCACCGCGCCGGGTCGGCTGGGTGATCGGGCTGTCCGGGCGCATGCCCGTACCCCTGCTTCTCGCCCTGCGGGTGGCCAGCCGGCGGCCGCGACGGGCGCTGCTGGCCGTCGCCGCCGTCGCCGTCACCGTGAGCGGCGTCTACGTCGCGCTGATCCTGGACGGATTCCTCACCGGGGAGCCGATGGCCGCCGGCTACACCGCGCACCAGGTGGCGGCGCTGCGCCGGGTGCTGCTGGTGTGGACGGTGATCCTGCTCTGCCTGACCGCGGTCAACGCCGTCGTCATCACGTGGGCGACCGTGCTCGACAACCGGCGCTCGTCGGCGCTGGCCCGCGCGCTCGGCGCCACCCCCGGTGAGGTGAGCATGGCGCTCGGCGCGGCGCAGGTGCTGCCCGCCCTGGGCGGCGCGATCCTCGGCGTCTTCCCGTGCGGGTACCTGGTCTTCGCCGCGGTCATGGCCGCCACCGGCGGGGACGGGGACCGGGCCACCCAGCCGTCGATCGGGCAGCTCGCCACCGTGGTGCTGGTGACGGTGCTGGTGGTGGGCGCGCTCACCGCCGTCCCGGCCCGGCTCGGCGCGCGGCGGCCGGTCACCGCGAGCCTCCAGGACTGACCAGGAATCGACCACTGGCCATGTCCGGCTACTGTGTCGGGCATGGCCGGTGAGGATCCCCGCACGCTGGGCTACCGAGTTCTGCTCACGGTGCTGTTCACCGGCGGAGTGCTGTGGCCGCTGTCCGAGGCCCACTGGTGGATGTCGCGCACCGGCCGACGTCACCGGATTCTCGCGCCGGATGATCACGACACGCCGGTGGGGAGGTCCGTTTGAGCGGCGAAGGCGCTACCTTTCCGCTCATGCCAGACGGATCCCGGGAAAGCCGCGACCTCGAACTCGGGGCCGCCATGCGCTCCTGGGCCCAGACGCGAGAGGGGCTGCTCCAGACCCGGCTCGACGGACCGTTCGGCGCGGGCGAGCTGGAGCCCACCTGGATTCTGACCATCTCCGGCGAGCATCTCGAAGCCGTGATCGTCCTCTTTCACGGCCCGCGCGTCGAGGTGACCGTGGTGTGGTTCTCCGCCAAGGAGGACGGCGTCTACTCCGGCCGGGAAGCCGACATCACGCCGGCCCGGCTCGCCGGGATGCTGGAGGACGTCGTCGCGATGGAATGCGGCGCCGCGGCCCCGTTCTGGCTCAGGCCGGTGCCGGAGGGCTGAGCACGACAGTACAGCGACGGGTGTACTGTTTCCGCCGTGGAGATCCTGACTCACGCCGCGGTGCTGGCCCGGTTCGGGCACGCGCTGTCGGATGCGACCCGGGCCCGGCTGCTGCTCGCGCTGCGGGACGGTCCCGGCTACCCGGCCCAGCTGGCCGAGCTGCTCGGCACCACCCGGCAGAACCTGTCCAACCACCTCACCTGCCTGCGCGGCTGCGGCCTCGTGGTGGCCGTGCCCGAGGGACGCCGGGTCCGCTACGAGCTGGCCGATCCACGGCTCGCCCACGCGCTCGGCGACCTGCTCGGCGTGGTGCTCGCCGTCGACCCGGCGACCTGCCCGGACTGCGCGGAGAACGGATGCTGCCGATGACCGTCACCATGCAACGGCGGGAGCTGCTGCGACGCCGGGTGCGGCTGCTGGTCGCGGCCACCATCGCGTACAACGTGGTCGAGGCGGTCGTGGCGATCACCGCGGGGACGATCGCGTCGTCAACCGCGCTCATCGGCTTCGGGCTGGACTCGGTCATCGAGGTGTCCTCGGCCGCCGCGGTGGCCTGGCAGTTCGCCGGGCGCGACCCGGAGGCGCGGGAGCGGACGGCGCTGCGGATCATCGCGGTGTCGTTCTACGCCCTGGCCGCCTACGTGACCGTCGAGTCGGTGCGGGCGCTGGCCGGAGGCGCCGAGGCCGGGCACTCGACCGTCGGGCTGGCGCTGGCGGCACTGTCCCTGGCGGTGATGCCGGGCCTGTCCTACGCGCAGCGCCGGGCCGGGCGGGAGCTGGGTTCCCGGTCCGCGGTCGCCGACTCCAAGCAGACGCTGCTCTGCACGTACCTCTCGGGTGTGCTGCTGGTGGGCCTGGGGTTGAACAGCCTGTTCGGATGGTCCTGGGCCGACCCGGTCGCGGCCCTGGTGATCGCGGCCGTCGCGGTGCGGGAGGGCCGCGAGGCCTGGCGCGGCGACACGTGCTGTAGCGTCCCGGCGTCCGCGGACGACGGCTGCGGACCGGATTGTGACTGCTGCTGAGAGGCCCGCACCGTGATCATCCGACCGATGCGCGCCGACGACGCCGGCGCGGTGCTGCGGATTTACCAGGCCGGACTGGACGGTGGGAACGCCAGCTTCGAGCGGACCGCCCCCACCTGGGACGTCTTCGACAAGGCGAGACTGCCCGGCCACCGGATCGTCGCCGTCGACGGTGACACGCTGCTCGGCTGGGTGGCGGTGTCGCCGGTGTCCGCGCGGGCCGTCTACGCGGGCGTGGTCGAGCACTCGATCTACGTCGATCCCGCGGCTCGGGGGCGCGGCGCCGGGCGGCAGCTGCTGCTCGCCCTGGTCGCCTCCACCGAGGCCGCCGGCATCTGGACCATCCAGTCCGGTGTGTTCCCGGAGAACACCGCGAGTCTGAGACTCCACCACGGGTGCGGGTTCCGGACGGTCGGCGTCCGCGAGCGGGTGGCCCGGCACGGCGACCGCTGGCGCGACGTCGTGCTGCTCGAACGGCGCAGCCCGCACATCGACTGACGCACCGGCCGCGGCGGGCCCGGCCGCACCTGCATGGTCGCGCGTTGCGAGCCTCACCCGGTTGTGCCGGCGCGGTTCGCGTCGGTCCCGCCTCTCGGGCCTCACCGTGCCTCGGTGGCTGCGTGAGTCCGTGTCTTGGGCCTCACCGTGTCTCGGTGGCTGCGTGAGTCCGTGTCGCGGGCCTCACCGCGTCTCGGCGGCTGCGTCAGTCCGTGTCTCGGGCCTCACCGCGCCGTGTCGGCACGGTTCGCGGCACGGCGCTCACCCGGACGGGGCGGTGTGCTGTTTCGTCTCGGCGAGGCGGGCCACCACGCGGTCGGAGATCTCGGCGAGCGTGGCCAGTTGGTCGGCGGTCAGCACGTCGCCGAAGTAGCGGGCGACGGCCGCCTCGTGACAGGCCCGGGCCGCGGCGATCTGCTCGCGGCCCCGGCCGGTGACGCGGATCATCGCGCCCGGCTCCTTGGCGATCAGGCCGCGCTCCTCCATCCGTCGCAGCTGATGCGACAACCGCGACTTCTCCCACTCGAGGCCGCAGCGCAGCGCCACCGACCGGACGCTCTCCTCGCCGGCCTGTGACAGGAAGAACAGGATGTCGAAGTCCGCCTCGGACAGGCCGGTGTCCCTGCTCAGCTCGCGGTTTATCCGGCCGTTGAGCTGGGTGCGCATGCGCTGCCACGCCAGCCAGGCGGCGGAGACGTCGGTGGGGGCGGTCACGCTCGAATCATACGGCGGTTGGCATCCGAGCCGATGTTGATGTATCAACTAGTTGACACGTCAACTCCTGTCCCGAAGGGGCCCGCGATGAATCTGAGGCACCGCCTCCGGATCGGCGCGCTAGTCACCCACGACGCCGCCGACGTCGCGCCGCACGCCGAAGCCGCCGGCTACGACCTGATCGCGGCGACCGGCCCGGACGCGTGGACCACGCTGAGCTGGATCGCCGGCCGCACCACCGGCATCCGCCTGCTGGCCGCGGGCCTCACCGTGCCCGGCCACAACGCCGCCGGTCTTGCCGCGCTCGGCCACGATCCTGCCGGTCTCGCCGGTCTTGCCGCGCTCGGCCACGATCCTGCCGGTCTCGCCGGTCTTGCCGCGCTCGGCCACGATCCTGCCGGTCTCGCCGCGCTCGGACAGGACCCCGCGATGCTCGCCCGTTCGGCCGCCTCGCTCGATCTGCTCTCCGGCGGACGCCTGGAGATCGCCCTGACCGGCGAGCCGGGCGTCCTCACCGAGGCGATCGAGATCATCCGCGGGCTGCACGACACCGCGCGACCAGGCCCGTTGCGCCACCCCGGCCCGCGCTTCCGTATCCCGGGCACCCAGCGCGGCCCCGAGCCCGCCCACCGCATCCCCGTCGCGATCATGGGCCCGCTCTCCGACGGCCTGATCGCGGTGGCCGACGGATGGCTCGCCACGACGCCCGGTGAACTGCGCGACCACGGCAAGGCGCTCGACGACGCCGCTGTCGCCGCCGGCCGGGAACCCGGCGAGATCCGGCGCCTTCTCGTCGTACCCCCGGATCTCGGCCAGGGTGATCTGCTCGAACTCGTCATGGAGCACGGCGTCGACACCCTCCTGATCCCGGTCGTGGAAGCGGCCGATCTCGGCCGCTTCGCGCCGGGCGAGCTTCGCGACGCGGTCGCCCGGCTGCGGCCACATCCGGTGCCGGCCGTTTTCAAACCCGCATCGGTACGCGCGAAACGCCACCCCGGCATCAAGTACGACGCGATCCCCGGCTCCCTCGCCGAGACCGCGATCGAGCCCGGCGACCCCGGCTACCGGCGGGTCCGGTCCACCTACCTGCGCGGCGGCGCCCCCGGCCTGGTCCTGCGCCCGCGCACGGTGACCGAGGTGGCCGACGCCCTCGCGTTCGCCCGCGCCCACCCGCACCTGCCGTTCGGTGTGCGCAGCCGCGGCCACGGCATCAGCGGCCGCTCCACCAACGACGGCGGCCTGGTCGTGAGCGTCGCCGCCCTGGACGGCATCGAGATCCTGGACGAGTCCCGCCGCCTGGTCCGGATCGGCCCCGGCGCCCGCTGGACGGACGTCGCCCAGGCGCTGGCCCCGTACGGATGGGCGATCACCTCCGGCGACTACGGCGGCGTGGGGGTCGGCGGTCTGGCCACCGCGGGCGGCATCGGCTGGCTGGCCCGCGAACACGGTCTGACCATCGACAAGCTGGTCGCCGCGGAGATGGTGCTGGCCGACGGCAGTACGGTCCGCGTCTCCGCCACCGAGAACCCCGACCTGTTCTGGGCGGTCCGCGGCGCGGGCGCCAACTTCGGCATCGTCACGTCCTTCGAGTTCGAGGCCGACGAGGTGGGCGATGTCGGGTTCGCGCGGTTCGCGGTCGGCGCCGACGATCCGGCCGCGCTGCTGGTCCGCTGGGGGAGGGCGATCGAGGAGGCGCCCCGCGACCTGTCCGGGCAGCTGATTCTCGGACGGCCGCGCCGCGGGCAGCCGAACATCGCCCAGCTCGTGGCGGTGGTCGACGCCGGCGATCCGCGGACCGTCGTGGACCGGCTGCAACCGATCGCCGGGGTGGGGCCGCTCTACGACCAGAACGTGGTGCTCACCCCGTACGCCGGGATCATGGCCAACGCGTCCCCGGCCGACCACGACGGCCACGGCGAGCCGGTCTCCCGGTCCGCGCTGGTCGAGCACCTGACGCCGGAGTTCGCCGAGGCGGCCGCCCGGCTGCTGGACAGCGGCGCGATCCACTGGTTCCAGATCCGTACGGTGGGCGGCGCGGTCGCCGACGTGCCGGCCGACGCGACCGCCTACGCCCACCGGTCCGCCAACTTCTCGATCGTCGTGATGGGCGCCGACGAGCGCCGCCTCGACGCCGCCTGGGCCGGACTGCGCGACCACTTCGACGGCCTGTATCTCAACTTCGAGACCGGGCGGGGTGCGGCGTACCTGAACGACGCCTTCCCGCCCGCGACGCTGGCCCGGCTGCGGGAGCTCAAGCGCCGCTACGACCCCGGCAACCTGTTCCGGGACAACTTCAACATCGAACCTGGGGGTACGCGATGACCGACTACGGTCACGATCTGCTCTTCGGCGTCTTCGTCACGCCCACCGCTGAGCCGGCCCGGCAGGCCGTCGACGCCGCCGTCGCCGCCGACCGGGCCGGACTCGACCTGGTCACCTTCCAGGACCATCCGTACGTGGCGCGGTTCGCCGACACGTGGACGCTCATGTCGTATGTGGCCGCCCGTACCGAGAGGATCCGGATCAGCGGCAACGTCATGAGCCTGCCGATGCGGCCGCCCGCCGTGCTGGCCCGCTCGCACGCGGCCCTGGACCGGCTCACCGGCGGCCGCGTCGAGCTCGGCCTCGGCGCCGGCGCGTTCTGGGACGGCATCGAGGGCATGGGCCAGCGCCGCCTCACCCCCGGCCAGGCCGTGGACGCCCTCGACGAGGCGATCCAGGTGATCCGGGCGGTGTGGGACGCCGGCCGGCCCGGCGGCGTCCGCTTCGACGGGACCTACTACCGGGCGGACGGCGCCAAACGCGGTCCCGCCCCGGCCCACGACATGAAGATCTGGGTCGGCGCCTACAAGCCGCGGATGCTGCGCCTGGTCGGCCGCGCCGCCGACGGTGTGCTGCCGTCGCTGTCCTACCTGCCGGGCGGCGTCGACGACTATGCGCAGATCAACCGGCACATCGACGGCGCCGCGACCGCCGCGGGCCGCGACCCGGCCGCCGTACGGCGCCTGCTCAACATCAACGGCACGTTCGCGCCCACCGGGTCCGGCCTCCTCGACGGACCGCCCGAGCAGTGGGCCGAGGAACTGGCCGGAATGACCCTGGAACACGGGATCAGCACGTTCATCCTGGCCACCGACGATCCCGCCGTCATCGCCACCTACGCCGCGGAGGTGGCGCCGGCGGCCCGTGAGCTGGTCGCCGCGGAACGTTGCTGAACCTTCACCCGAGATCTCGCGGGTCACGAGGATGTCCGCTCCGCTGTGGAGGCGGCGCTGATCTAGTCGGTCGTGTCGCCGAGGGCGATCAGGATCGTGCGCAGGGCGTCGATGGCGGCCCGGGTGGTTTCCGGGGGCACGTCGCGCAGGCGGGCCGCCTGGGCGGCGCTCGCGGCACGGACCGCCTCCTCGGCCTTGGTGACGCCGGCGGGGGAGAGCCGGACCCACGAGCTACGGGCGTCGGACGGGTCGGGGTCGCGCTCGACGAGGCCGGCGAGCGTGAGGCGGCGCAGCACGTTGCTGGTGCCGCCGGAGGTGAGGGCGAGCCGCTGGGTGAGGGCGGACGGCCGCAGCCGGTAGGGGTCGCCGGCGGCACGCAGCACGGCGAGGATGTCGTACTCCGCCTTGGTCAGGCCGAGCCGTGCGAGTTTGGCCTCGACAGGGGCGTTGAGCAGGGCGGACAGCCGGGCGGCCCGTTTGCTGATCTCCAGCTCGGCACCCACCACGCCGGGCAGCTCGGCGGTCCACGCCTCGGAGATGTCGTCCACCACGTCCCTGGCCACCGTGCCATCCTACTTGCGCCAACAAAGCTTTCCGAATACCTTTCGGAAAAGCTTTCTTGGAGGAGTTATGGATCTTCTGATCAGCGGTGGCCGCCTCGTCTCCGGCGGGCGCGCCGACGTACTCGTGGACGGTGGCCGGATCTTGGCGGTCGGCCTGTTTCCGGGCGCCCGGGCGGACGAGGTGATCGACGCCGCCGGGCTGATCGTCGCGCCCGGGCTGGTCGACAGCCACCGGCACGTCGGCCAGGCGCCGCTGCGCGGCATCGGCGCCGACATGACGCTCACCGACTACATCACCACCGTCCTCGGCCGGCTCCTTCCGGCGTACGAGCCGGAGGACGCCCACCACGCCACCCTGCTCGGCGCGGCCGAAGCCCTGGATGCGGGCATCACCACGGTCCTCGACTTCTGCAACGTCACCCGCACACCCGAGCACACCGACGCGGTCCTGGCGGCGTACCGGACGGCCGGCATCCGGGCCGTCGTCGGGCACAACAACCCGGCCGACGCGGCCGACGTCCGGCGGATGGCCGGACTGCGCGGGCGGATCACCGGCGCGCTGGCGATCAACGGCCCCGGATTCGGCGACTGGGCCGGCACGGTCCGCGAGATAGAGCTGGGCCGTGAGCTGGGCCTGCTGGTCACCATGCACGCGGGCGGCGGCCCCGGCTCACCGCTGCGCCGGCTGTACGACGAGGGCCTGCTCGGGCCGCACCTGCACATGGTCCACGTCAACGGCCTGTCCGGCGAGGAGGCGAAACTGCTCGCCGAAACCGGAACCGGCGTCACCGTCACGCCGATCGTGGAAGCCACCATGGGGCACGGTGTCTCGGCGTACAGCACGTTCGCGGCAGCCGGAGGCCGGGCCGGACTGGGCGTCGACGTGACGGTCAACGCCCCCGCCGACCTGTTCGAGGCGCTCCGCGACACCCTCCGCTCCCACCGCGCAGCTACCGGCACGATGCATCCTGCCGCCGGCATCCTGGCCGCGGCCACCTCCGACAGCGCCGCCGCGATCGGGCTCGCCGACCGGATCGGAACGATCTCCCCGGGCCGCCGAGCCGACCTGATCCTGCTCGACGGCCTGGCCCACCTGCCGGACGGGCCGGGGCTGGCCAGCGCGGTGGTCACCGTCCTCGGACCGCGCGACGTCCACACCGTCGTCGTGGACGGCCGGATTCTGAAACGCGACGGCGAACTCGTCCATCTCGACCCGCACCGCCTCCGGCAGGCCGGATCGGGCCCGCCGACACGTTGAGGTCGATGTGGATCGCGTCCAAGACCCCGCCAGGGCGATCATCGGGGCAGAATGCCGGATATGGCGCAGACGATGAGTGAGCCGGAGTGGCGGGAGTTCCTCGGCGCGGGGACGCGGACCGGAAAGCTGGCGACGGTACGGGCCGACGGGTCACCGCACGTGGTGCCGGTGTGGTTCGTGGTGGACGGCGACGACCTGGTGTTCAACACCGGCGCCTCGTCGGTGAAGGGGCGGAATCTGGCCCGGGACCCGCGGGCCTCGCTGAGCGTGGACGAGGAGACCCCGCCGTACGCGTTCGTCACCGTCCGTGGCCGCGTCTCCCTCAGCACCGACCTGGAGGACATGCGCGTGTGGTCGACCCGGATCGCCCACCGGTACATGGGCGCCGGCCTGGCCGACCGGTACGGCGCCCGCAACGCCGTCGAGGGTGAGCTGCTGGTCCGCCTGCGTATCGAGCACGTGGTGGCTTTCGGCGGCGTCGCCGACTGAGACGCCGGCCGGGTGCCCGCCGAGGTCAGGCGCCGGGCCGGTCGTCCTCGATCAGCAGCCGCTGGATCACCACGACCAGGTGACCGGCGATGACCAGGACCTGCCGCCGTTCGTCGGCGAGCCCGGCCATCCCGTCGATCCACGGCCGCAGCCCGGCGGCCACGTCGCGCAGCACCTCCGGGGTGCGGGCCAGGATCTCGGCGCCGGGCGGCCAGCGGTCGCCCCAGATCAGCGCGCCGGCCAGCAGCGCCGCGAAGCCGGGGCTCTCCGGCGGGACCTGGGCGAGGTACGCCCTGGTGTCCGCCCGTGCGGCGAGCTCCGGGTACTGGGCGGCCAGCAGCGACCGTGGCCACCAGTCCGGTGACACCCGGGCCTCCCGGACGAACGGGGCCAGCGCCGTCACGTCGGCGACCGCGAACAGTTCCGGGCTGTGCGCCATGTGCGCCGCCAGCAGGGCCCGGCTGTAGTGGTGGGCGCGGCCGGTCTCGTCGGCGTGGAGGAGGTCGGTGACGGTCCGGTGGCCGTCCCAGAACGCCTCCGGGTCGACGTACGCGCGGGCGGCCTGCCCGAGGGCTTCGATCTCACGGTCCGAGCTGGTGATCGCGTACTCGTTGCCGACGGCGCCGTGCCCGGCGTTGAGGACCACGGCGTCGATGCGGGACAGGGCGAGCCACTCGGTGTGCACCGCGGGCTGGGCGGCCGAGGAGCCGCTGCGGGTGATCGCCCAGTCCGGCTCGCCCTCGGGGGAGATGGTGTCCAGGAAGTCGACGGCCAGATAGCCCTGCCAGAGCCGGACCAGCCGGGTCCACCAGTCGTTGCTGTCGTCCGGCGGCGGCACGATCGAGGCCAGCGTCACCGGGTCGCTCTCCACGTGCAGCAGGAGCAGCAGCAGGTTGGCCGTGTAGATCGCGTACCGCTCCATGTAGGTGCCGGCGGACGGTGAGTAGGCGCCGTAGCGGCCGCGGTCCCAGCGGTCCTCGGCCTCGCGCAGCAGTACCCGCAGGATGTCACCGGCACGCCGGGAGCCGTCCGGGCCGGCGTGCAGCTGTTCGATGAACGGCAGCACCGACGAGCCGCCGGAGTTGAGGGTCTGGTGCGACAGCAGCGCGTACAGGCGGTCGTCGTCCCAGTTCTGCGAGGAGGGCCGGTCCCGGGCCCGCCACAGCTCGGCGAGCTCGGTCATCACGAAGTACGCGATCAGGTACTCGCCGAAGGTGGTGTGCAGGAACTCGTAGCTGCGGCCCTCCACACCCTCGTCGACCTCGGAGGCGTGGATGAAGAAGAACCTGCCGAGGACCCGCCGGGCCGCGCTGAGGGCGCCGCCGCGCCGGGTGTTCTGCCGCTGCCGGGGGCCCGGGTCGAGGATCTGGAGGTCGTCGAGGAGGGTCTGCTCCTCGATGTAGTGCTTGCCCCGGTTGAACATGCCGAACGCCGCGATCCCGAGCCGCCACAGTTCGGCCTGGATCGCGGCCTCGTCGCCGGCCGACGTGGCGTCGTCCGGTTTGTTGAGCTCCCGCTCGATGAACCGGCGCAGGATGGCGCCGTAGATCTGCGCCGGGGTGGAGTCCTCCCGCACCGGCGGCAGCCCGTTGGCGGCGCCGTGCAGCACCAGCAGCAGCAACAGCAGCGGCTGGCGGGCGATGTCGCCGTAGGAGAGCACCGACGCGGCCGACGGGATGCCGGCCAGCCCGCCGTGCCGCAGGTACGGGTTGGCCCGTTCCCAGATGTCCAGCCACGCGCCGACCTGCTCGGTGCTGAAGTCCTCCAGTTTGATGACCAGGCAGCCCTCCGGGATGCGGGCCAGGTCGGCGACCAGGGTGCGGGAGGTGACGATGACCGCGACGGGCCGGGACGCCAGCCGTTCGATCCGCTGGAACTCGACCACGTTCTGCAGATAGTTCGACTCGGCGGTGCCGGACGCCTGCATGAACTCGTCGAGCCCGTCGATGAACAGCACCCGGGTCGCGTCGGCGGACGCGTCGCTCAGGTCCGACCAGGAGACCCGCCCGTTGGTGGCCTTGCCGAGCACCGCGGCGACCTGCTGATAGACCGGGGCGCTCGGGTCCGGCACCTGGCGCAGCGGGATCCGGGCGGCGGAGAAGGCGTCGCTGCCGGACAGCCGGGCCGCGCACACCTTGGTGAACATGCTCTTGCCCGAGCCGGGGTGGCCGAGCACCACGAGCGGCCGGTCGTGGCTGCGCGGGGAGGAGAAGTACGCCGCCAGGAAGTTGTCCAGGTCACCGCCGAGCGGGGTGCGTTTCTCCCACCACGACTCGTCGGCCGGGGCCGCCGCGTCGCTCATCACCATCCACCGGTACGCCGGGCTCAGATACCCCTCCTCGATGGCCGGCACCCGCAGGGCCGGAAGATCGTCGGAGACTCCGGCGGCGACCAGCGGCTCCAGCAGCGCCGCCCGGTTGAACTCGGCGACGAACCGGCGCACCTGGCCGGCCTGCCCCCGGGCCGCGCCGGTCAGCGAGGCCATCAGCTTCTCCAGCCGGGCCAGCGACTCGACGGCCTGTCCCGCGGTGGCCTGGGTGGCCTGGTGCTCGCCGAGCATCGCCCAGATCTCGAACTCGCGGACGTCGGCGGCCAGCAGTTTGTACTCGGCGTCGTACCGGCGGACCGCCCGGCCGACCATGTCCTCGATCAGCGGCTGGACCGGGCTCAGCACCTCGGCGCGCTCCCAGACGGCGAAGTTCTGGAAGAACCGGACGCACAGTACGGCCAGTTCCCGGTATCGCGGGGTGATCACGGTGTCCCGGGTGGCGTGGAATCCGCACCCGGCCCACGGCAGCGGCACCGGCGTGGCGACGACCGTCCGGGTCAGCTGTTCCTGGGCGGGGCCGGCGGCGGCGGCCCGTTCGGTGAGCCGCTGCCTGTCCTGCTCGGTGAGCCCGATGCGGTCGTACACCGGCCCGAGGGTTTCCCGGATCGCGGCGAAGAACGCTCCGTGGACCAGGGCGGTGTGGGTGGCGGCCAGGACGTCGGCGCGTTCCGCGACCCGGCCGCCCCGCAGCCGTTCACGGCCTGCCGCGAC
Organism: Actinoplanes sp. NPDC049802; assembly: GCF_040656595.1. Classification (NCBI taxonomy): domain Bacteria; kingdom Bacillati; phylum Actinomycetota; class Actinomycetes; order Micromonosporales; family Micromonosporaceae; genus Actinoplanes; species Actinoplanes sp. NPDC049802. The sequence goes on along the minus strand of NZ_JBFAMR010000004.1, from coordinate 35,848 downwards.
CAGTCTGCCGAGCAGGCCCACCATCTCGTTCTTCTGGTCCACCCAGCCCCAGGCGGCGAGCCCGGCCGGGCCGGAGGCGAGGATCCCGACGCCGAGCAGCGTGCCGAGAGTGCCGACCCAGCCGTCGTCCGGGCCGGTCAGGATCGTACGCGCGCCTTCCAGACTGTAGGGGGAGGCAGCCATCCGACCCCGTCCGCAGCAGTGAGATCAGTCGATCCGGACCGTCTGATTCGAACACCCGGTCTCCGGTGGGGTCAACACCATCCGGGCGGCCTGGACGGCGCGGGCCGCGACGTCGTCGGCGCTGCTGTCGTTGCGGGAGAAGAAACCGTCCGACCACAGCGTGGTGTAGCCCTGCGCCACCGCGATCGTCGCCTCCACCAGCAGGACCGCGTCCTGGTAGGAGGCCGGGCCGGTGGCGGTGGCCAGGTCGAGCAGGGTGGTCATCAGGGCGCGGGTGTGCTCGCGGCGGGCGTCGTCGGCCAGCGTGTACAGCTCGGGCGCGTAGATCACCTGGAGGCCGGCGCCGGTGCGGGCCACGTGCCGGACATAGGCGCCGGCCGCGGCGGCCAGCCGGTCGGCCGGATCGCCGCCGGCCTCGTCGGCGGCGGCGATGACGGCGGCACGCAGGTCGCGCGCCGCGGCGGCGGAGACCGCGCTGAGCAGGTGGCTCCGGTCGGGGAAGTGCCGGTACGGCGCGGCCGAGCTCACGCCGAGGCGGCGGGCCACGGCGGCGACGGAGAAGCGCTGGAGGCCGCACTCGGCGAGCACCTCGAAGCTGGCCGAGATCAGGGCGGCGCGGAGATCGCCGTGGTGGTAACCGCGATTCGCCGACACCCTTGCCTCCATGTGAGTAGGCTCTTACATTAGCAAGTAAGATACCTCTTACATTGGAGACGGCGTGACCATCCGGCTCGGCTACCAGATCCCCAACTTCACCTATCCCGGCCCGGTCGGCGAGCTCTTCGACACGGTCGTGGCGCAGGCCCGGGAGGCGGAGGCGTCCGGCTTCGACACGGTGCTGGTGATGGACCACCTCTACCAGCTTCCGGGCATCGGCCCCGCGGAGAACGCGATGCTGGAGGCCTACACGACCCTCGGCGCACTGGCCACGGCCACCTCGACGGTGCAACTCTCCGCGCTGGTCACCGGCAACACGTACCGTAATCCCGCACTTCTCGCGAAAACCGTCACGACCCTCGACGTGGTGTCCAAGGGCCGCGCCGTCCTCGGCATCGGCGCCGGGTGGTTCGAGCGTGAACACCACGACTACGGCTTCGAGTTCGGCACCTTCGGCGAGCGGTTCGAGCGGCTCGAGGAGGCGTTGCAGATCGTCACGCCGATGCTGAGGGGCGAGCCCGCCACCCTCGACGGTAAGTGGTACACGGCCCGGGGCGCGATGAACAACCCACGGGTCCGCCCGCACATCCCGGTCATGCTCGGCGGCAGCGGCGAGCGCAAGACGTTCCGCCTGGCGGCGCGCTTCGCCGACCACATGAACATCATCTGCGACGTCGCCGACCTGCCGCACAAACTCGCGGTCCTGCGCCAGAGGTGCGAGGAGATCGGCCGCGACCCGGCCACGCTGGCCACCAGCTACCTGGTGATGGGCATGGTCGGCGAGACCGAGCAGGAGGCCAAGGAGCTCGGCGAGAGCATCCCCGACGATCGCCGCAACCGGGCCTTCCTGGGTACGCCGGACCAGGTCGCCGAGCAACTGCACGAGAAGGTGCTGGGCGCCGGCATCGACGGCATCACCATCAACCTGATCCGCAACGGTCACCGCCCCGGCGTGGTGGCCCAGGTCGGGGCGGCTCTCACACCACTGGCCGGGTAACCGGTCACCGCCGCCTGACGATCACGACGGCCAGCGCGGCCAGAAGCACGGCGGCCGCGGCGGGCAGGCCGTAACGGCGCACCGACGGGCTCCGCCGCGCCCGCTCCCGCAGATCCACCGCGGCGCGGCGGGCCCTGGTCCGCACGTCGGTCTTCGCGGCCAGGGCCTCGACCGTGCCGCCGAGGCCGGCGCGGGTCCGCTCGATCTCGGTGCGCAACTGCTCGGGATTCGTCATGACTGCCGTCCCTCCCTGGCCGCGGCCTTCACCGTCCGCACGTCCGCCTCCACACTGTCCATCGCGGCACGCGGCAGCGGCGGGGCCGCGGCCCGCAACTTGTTCCGGCCGGCCAGCGCGGCCACGCCGGCGGCGGCGAAGACGACCGCCATCACCACCAGCAGGGACAGCCACAACGGCCAGACCAGGTCGAGGGCGACCACGATCAGCGCCAGCAGCAGGCCCAGGCCGTACAGCGCGAGGGTGGCCGCGCCGCCGAGCAGGCCGCCGCCGACACCGGCGCGCTTGCCCTTCTCGGCCAACTCCAGTTTCGCCAGGGCCAGCTCGTCGCGGACCAGGGCCGAGATCTGAGCCGCGGCCTGATTCACCAGGTCCGCGGTGGATGCGCCGCCGTTGGCGCCGGGGTTCGCGTTCGTGGTCACCTTCCTACCTCCTCGCTCCCCATCAGCACTGCCCATCGCTGCCGCGCCGAAACGCGGCGGACCCGGGCGGGTGACCGCCAGGTGCCGGTCCGGGAACGCGCGCGGGGAGGCGTACGCAGACGATCGTGCCGGAGGGCCGCCGCTGGCGCAGGCTGATCTCGCCGCCGTGCAGCCGGACGATGGTCCGGGCCCGGCTGAGGCCCAGCCCGCTGCCCGGGATGCCCTGATGGCGGACGTTGCCTGCCCGGTAGAAGCGGTCGAAGACCCGGTCCCGGTCGGAGTCCGGGGTGCCGCTGCTCGACGATCGACGCCGAGACCCGCAGCGCCTGTCCCACCTCGCGATGGCAGGCCCGGAACCGTTCGGTATGCCGCTGCACGGTCACCTCGTGGGCGACGGCGACCGCACCGAGCCGCTGCCCGCCCCGGCCGGTGATCTGCTGCGCGGTGGTGGCGAAGATCCGGGTACGGCGTTCCGGCACCCGGATGACGATGTCCTCGGCGGCGAGGTGCTCACCACGCCATGCCCGCATGAGCGGGGTCCGCTCCCAGTCGAGCGGATTCCCGTCGGCGTCGAACAGGTGCCGCGGATGGGTGAGGACCAGATCCGCCGGCACCGGGCCGTCCTCGGGCTCGCCGTGCACCCGGCGCAGCGCCCTGTTGATCAGAATGACCCGGCCGCTGTCGTCGCAGGCGACCACCCCCACCGAGAGACTGTCGAGGAGCGCGCTCAGAAACGCGGCGTGCCGTTCCGCGGCGTCCTCGGCGGCCGTCTGAGAGGACAGGTCGGTCAGGAACACGCAGGCCAGTGGCCCGGCCGAGCCGTGCACCACGGAGATCGCGGCCCGCGTGCCCAGACGGTGCCCGTCCCGGCGCCGGACGGTCAGCACGCGAACGATCGGACCGGACGGCCGGGCCGCGAAGAGACGGCCCAGGGCGGCGCCGATCGGCTGGTCCTCGTATTCCGGACGGAACCCGGTGTCGTCGAGGTGACGCCCGCACACCTCGGCCGCGGTCATCCCGAGCAGCTCCTCGGCGGCCCGGTTGAAACCGCGGACCACCCCCTGCGGATCGACGGCGAGGAACGCCTCCTGGACGCTGTCCAGCAGGGCGGCGCCGTCCAGGGGCACGAGCGGGGGGAGAGCGTCGTTCCGGTCCGCCACCGCAGCTCACTCCTGTCGTTTCGGCACTCACGGTTCCACCTGAATGCCCAGGACAATCTTGTCAAAGCGGAACCGCCGGCAACGCCGGAAGCGTGTGGGTCCCGGGTGCGGAACACACTCGAAACCACACGCTTCCGGCGGATGACCATGCCCGGCTGACCGCCCGGTCGCGCCGGATCACCATGCCGCCGGCCCGGACCGCGCGAGAAGACCGGATCGGGTACGCGTTCCTGACGTGAGCCGGCGGGACCCGGCTTCGTTTAGCGAGCGCGCAGAGCGGCCGAGGCGAGCAGCCAGGGCCGCGGAGCCGGGCGGGCGGCGCCCTCAGGTCCGGTCGAGGGCCGCCGATGCGGTAAGCGACCGGACGTCGCCGCCCCCCGATGGAGGACTCATGCCCAGGCTCGCCGACCTCAGCGTGGCCCGAAGGCTGTCCTCCATCGTGGTGGCGGGACTGCTCGTGGCCTTCGCTCTCACCGGCATCGGCCTCTGGTCGCAGGCGCAGATCTCACGGCAGCAGACGATCCTCAACGCCTACACCGCCACCAAGGCCGCCCTCAACCACCTGGACACCAGGGAAGCCGAGTTGAAGGTGGACGCCTACCGGGCGGCCCACGGCGACGACGTGACCACCGACGCCGCCGACGACGTGGTCTCGGCGAACGAGGCCCTGGCGGCGGCCAGCGAGTACCAGTTGGGCGCCGTCAGCGAATCGATCAGCGGGCTGGGCGACAACGTGGCGGCGTTCAGCGCGTTCGTCACCGAATTCGTCGCCGACGCGGTCGCCGACCCACGCAGCGTGACCGACCGGTACGCGTCGATCGCCGAGCAGAACGGCCTCGTCGACGACCAGATCAGCGCCATCCACGAGGTGGTCGACGCCGAGATCGTCGAGAACCAGAAGGCGATGGCGTCGACGAAGGACGCGGCCCGGTGGTGGATGCTCGGGGTGGCCGGCGGTGGCCTGCTCCTGCTGGTGCTGCTGTCGGTGCCACTGGCCCGGTCGATTCTGCGCCCGGTGCGCATGGTCGGCGAGGTGGTGACCGCTCTCGCGCACGGTGACCTGACCCGCCGCACCGGGATCACAGCCCGCGACGAACTCGGCATGATGGCCGCCGCCCTGGACGGCGCGCTGGAGGGCATCCGCACGACGATGCGGCGGATGGCCGAGAACGCCGACACGCTGGCCGGCGCCGCCACCGAGTTGGCGGCGACCAGCCAGGAGATCGCCGGGGCGGCGTACCGGACGGACGAGCAGACGTCGGCCGCCTCCAACGAGGCGGAGGAGATCTCCCGCAACGTGCAGACCGTCGCCGCCGGTGGCGAGGAGATGGGCGTGTCGATCCGGGAGATCTCCGAGAACACGAACCGGGCCGTGCGGATCGCCGGTGAGGCGGTGTCCGAGGCGGCAAACGCCACCCAGCGCATCGAACAGCTCGGCGCTTCCTCGGTGGAGATCGGCAACGTGGTCAACCTGATCACGTCGATCGCGGAGCAGACGAACCTGCTGGCGCTGAACGCGACCATCGAGGCGGCCCGCGCCGGCGAGATGGGCAAGGGGTTCGCCGTGGTGGCCAGCGAGGTGAAGGACCTGGCCCAGGAGACGGCCCGGGCCACCGAGGACATCAGCGGCCGGGTCGCCGCCATCCAGCAGGAGACCGGTGGCGTGGTCGAGGCGATCAGCCGGATCAGCGACGTGATCGCCCGGATCAACGACTACCAGACCACCATCGCCAGCGCCGTGGAGGAGCAGACCGCCACCACCGCCGAGATGAGCCGCAGCATCGGCGAGGTGGCGGGTGGCAGCGGCCGGATCGCGATCAGCATCGCCGAGGTCGCCAGGGCCAGCGCAATCTCGGTGGACGGCATCAGCCAGACGAATCAGGCCAGCGCCGAAGTGGCCCGCACGGCCGAGGAACTGCGCGTTCTGGTCGGCGCCTTCACCATCGACTAGCAGGCCCTCGCCGGCGAAGGCCCGGCAAGCGGCCGAGACCGGCGACCCGGGGCCGGCGGGGCGCCGGCCGGCACGTGGTCACTATGCGGCGCCCATCCGGACACGTGGTGTTGACATTGATCGGTGGAGTCGCGTCTACTTCGTGACGACGCGTTTGGTGGGCTTCGTCACTGCGCGTCGCTCGGACACCTCGACGACCATCGGAGTCCGGTGTGCGTGCGATCCAGAAGCCGCCTGGCGGTCTGCTGAGATCGATGTGGGAACGTGCACGGTCCTTCCCTGGATGTCGTCCCGTGTGCTTCCGGCCAGAAAGGTGGACATCGCCGTGTCGCTCACTTCCGCCGATGTCGGCAAGATCGCGTTCCGGGAGCCACCGGCCGGGGTGCGCGGTTACCACGAGGGTGAGGTCGACAGCTTCCTCGAGGACGTGGCCGGCGAGATGCGGCGGCTCGCCGCCGAGAATCAGGCCCTCGCGGAACGCCTCCAACACGACGACCTGGTCGGTCACCTGCGCAAACTGGAACGGCAATGCGCCCGCGCCCGCGAGCGGGCCGCCGCGCTCCGGGCCGAACTGGACGCCGAGCTGGACAAGTCGCGGGCCGTCGCCTCGCCTACCGCCCCGCACCTGCTGCGGCTCGCCGAGCGCACCGCCGACGAGCACGTGGCCGAAGCCCGGCGCGAGGCCGCCGACCTGCTCGACAAAGCGGGCACCGAGGCGAGCCTGCTGATCAGCGACGCCGAGTTGCGGGCCTCCACGATCGTGGCGGACGCCCGGCACGCCCACGCCGAACGGATCACCGGCCTCGCCGGCAAGCGGGCCGACGCGCTGGCCCGGATCGAGGACCTCCTCGCGGAGGCACGACGGCGGCGTGCGGATCTCGCCGACGACGTCACCTACCGGCTGGGGCGTATGGAAGGGACCCGCTGAGACGCCGGAACCACCGGCCCGGTGACGCCGCCGCCGGCCGGGTCACCGTCGCCAGGACCACCAGCGGCGCTTGCCGGACGGCTCCGGTTCCGGTTCCGGCTCGCTGTGCCGGGACAGGACCAGGGTCGCCAGCCGACGGTCGTCGTCCGTACGGCCCGGCGTCACCAGCATCAGGTTGGCCAGGGACTCCTCGATCGTCACCACACGGGGCGCCCGTGCCGCCGCCTCCAGCCGGGCGCGCACCGCACCACGCACCTCGTCCCGCAGCTCCGGCTCCCGGTAGGCGGCCGTCACCAGGGCGAACAGCGCCGCGTCGGTCACCCAGTCCTCGGCGCCGAACGCCAGATCCAGCAGCACCGCGCGGCGCGTCGACGTGGCCCACGGCTCGTGGCGGGCGTGCTGGAGGATGCCCAGGCACACCCACGGCTGCAGGAACCGGAACCAGTACGGCGGATTGTCCCGGCTCAGGAACTCCCAGCGCGGCGTGTCCGGCGGGGCCGGCTGGTGCACGAGCAGACCCAGCAGGTCCTCGATCGGGCACGCGCCCAGCGGCTCCGCCTTCAGACAGCCGGACACCGGTGACGGCCACGGCTCGCCGCCCACCTCGTGCAGCAGCTCGACGGCGGCCCGCGAGGGGGCCGGTACGTTCGGGACGGGCAGCTCCCCGTCGTAGCGCCACACCGCGTACCGGCCGGGGCGCAGCGGCGTGCGGATGTCCGGCTCCGGGAACTCCGCGATCTGGATCTCGGCCGGGCCGCAGATCCGCTGGAAGGCGTGGATGGCACTGGGCGCCTCGGCCGCCGACAGGCCCAGGCCGCTCAGCTCCAGCCGCTCACCCTTGGCGATGCGCTGACCGACGTCGGTGGCGATGTTGGAGATCGCCTCGCTGGGCATCGGCACCCAGTTCAGCCACGGCCGCCGGGAACACGCCATCGCGTACAGGATCTCGGTCATTCCGCAGGCGTGCGGATCGTCGTAGACCGCGACCAGGTCGGCGACGTCCCCGCCCTCGCGGAAAGCGAGAGCGTGCCGGGCCGCGTCCCGGTGCTCGAACCCGCTGTCGCCGGCCAGTCGGCGCAGATCGGCATCGACATCGTCGGAGAACATGGCGGGCAGCGTAACCGGCACGCCGCGGCGGTGATCGATCGGGATCTCAGGCTGCCGCGACGTCCCGACCTGGGCGGGCGGCGACCCGGCCCTACGCGACCCGGCAGAGCGCGGGCCGGTGGCTCGGGCCGGGGCCGGGTGGCGGTGTGGTGGCCGGATCCTCGGCCACCACCGTCCAGCGGCTGGGTGCTCTCGCTGGGCCGCCGGCCCAGCGACGCCGGTCACGCCTCCTTGATGGCCACGCCGCAGTACTGGTTGACGTCGACGTCGCCGGTGTTCGCGTCCGGGCGCCACTGGTTGCACGGCACGACGCCGGGCTCGAGCAGGCGCAGGCCGTCGAAGAACGCGGTGATCTCCTGGGAGCTGCGGTACTTGATCTTCGGGGTGCCGCGTTCGTTCCAGAAGTCGACGATGCGGTGCGCCTCGGCCGTGTTGATGTCGTGGCAGCCGTGCGCGATCGCCAGATAGCTGCCCGGCGGCAGCGCGTCGACGAGGCGGCGGACCACCGCGTACGCCGACTCGTCGTCCCGCAGGAAGTGCACGATCCCGAGCAGGGTCAGCGCGATCGGCTGGGAGAAGTCCAGGGTGTCCGCGGCGGCCCGCAGAATCGTGTCGGGGTCGTTCAGATCCGCCTCGACGTAGTTGGTCACACCCTCCGGGGTGCCGGCCAACAGCGCCCGGGCGTGCACCAGCACCAGCGGATCGTTGTCGACGTAGACCACCTTCGTCTCCGGGGCCACCTGCTGCGCCACCTGGTGCGTGTTGTCGGCGGTCGGCAGGCCCGTGCCGATGTCCAGGATCTGGCGGATGCCACCGTCGCGGACCATGTGCTCCACCGAACGGCGCAGGAATTTGCGGTCCTCCCTGGCCAGCGCGACGATCGACGGCAGCATCCCGGCGATCGCGTCACCGGCCTCCCGGTCCGGCTTGAAATTGTCCTTGCCGCCGAGCCAGTAGTTCCACAAACGCGCCGAATGTGGGGTGCTGGTGTCCACGAGCCGCCTCCATGCGTCCACAGTGGTCATCGAAGGTTCTTATGATGGCAGGGCCCCGGGAATGTACGGGCAGGTGGGTTCCTCGGCGAGCACGTCACCGGTCGTCGCGTACGCCCGGGCCCGGGAGCCGCCGCAGATCGTGCGGAATTCGCACACGCCGCACCGGCCGCCCAGACGATCCGGGTCACGCAGCTCGGTGAACAGCGGGGACGAGCGGTAGATGTCGGTCAGCGGCTGCTCGCGCACATTGCCGGCGGCCAGCGGAAGGAAGCCGCTCGGGAACACGTCACCGCGGTGGGAGACGAAGACGAAACCGTTGGCGGCGCTGACCCGAAGGGGTGCGCGCCGGGCGCGGCGTCCGCCGTCCAGCAGACCCAGCGCGTCCAGTTCGCGGCGCAGCCGGTGATAGAGGGGACCGCGGCCGGCCGGGCTCAGACCGGCGCTGCGCTGAACGCAGACGCGGCGAAACTGATGTGCCTCGGTGGTCTTGACCGGGATCGTCTCGCCCACGTCGTAGAGGACGTGCAGGACGTCCTCGGTGTCCTCGGCGCCCAAGGCCGACAGGGCGGAACCCCGGCCGGTCTGCACCAGGAAGAAGACGCTCCAGAGCAGGGCGCCGTGGTCGCGAACCAGAGCGGCGATGCGCGGCAGCTCGTCGACCGTGTCCGCGGTCACCGTGGTGTTGATCTGCACCTTCAGGCCCAGCTCCCGGGCCTCCCGCCACGCCCGCAGCGTCGCGGCGAAAACGCCGCTCACGCCCCGGAACCCGTCATGAGTGGTGGGGCCGGCGGCGTCGACGCTCAGCGAGATCGCCCGGGCGCCGGCCTCCCTGAGGCCGTGCAGCGCCTCACGGGTCAGCGTCGGCGTGCCGGACGGCGACACCGACATGGCCAGACCGAGACCGGCGCCCTCGCGGACCAGGGTGTTCAGGTCGGGGCGCTGGAAAGGGTCACCGCCGGTGATCACGAACAGCGGCGCCGGGCGGCCGAACGCGGCGACCTGGCCCATCAGCTCGACGGCCTCGGCGGTGGAGAGCTCGGCGGAGTCCCTGCGCGGGCGGGCTTCCGCCCGGCAGTGGCGGCAGGCAAGGGGGCAGGCTTGGGTGGCCTCCCAGATCACGATGAACGGGCGCGCGGCGCTGTCCTGCCGGGGTGTCCGAACTCCGGTCACCGTGCCCGCCCGCACCAAATCTCCTTACCCTGCCTGCCGCCTGCGCTCGTTGCCGGCTCGTGGCCGGAACAAGAGCACTCTCCATCGGGCGCCGCCGGCCCGGCCAGGGCCGACGGCACCGGAACAGGGGCCACAGGTCACGTCCTGCCGACGGCCGGGACGTCCCCGCGCCGGCGGGTCCACGCCCCCAGATAGGCGAACGGCACCAGCAGAAGCAGATCGACCGCGTGGATGAGAATCTCCTCGCGGGTGATCCGGCTCAGCGGGAACGCCAGCCCACCGGCCGCGAGAAGCACTCCGATCAGAGCCGGAACGATCCTGCGGCGCAGCAGGAAGACACCGAGGGCCACCAGCGACAGCGGGAAGAGCGGCCCGCAGATCCAGTACAGGACGGTCGCGGCGAGGGGCTCGGTGTCGAGGAGCTCGACCGTCCGCGCGTGGGAGGCGCCGAAGAGCACCTCATGAATCGACTGAACACCGAACGCCATCCCTCCGGTCACGCCGAACACGGTGACCGGAAACAGCACGGCGGTGACCCGTGGTGACTCGGGCCGCAGCCGTTGGTAGAGATCGGCGAACCCGATCAACCAGCAGGCGAGCCCCAGCACCCCCAGCGTCGCACCGGTGGCGTCCGGGCCGTCGCCCTTCCAGTAGAACCCCGCGGCGGCGTTGAGCGCCGCACCAAGAAAGAGAAACATGCCGGCGACGTTAGGAACGATGAGAGCGCGCCGAATCCCACCGACGTGGTAGCGACCCCGGCCCCCGGCGGTATGCGCCGGCGGAGCCACACCGCCGGGCCGCCCGCGCGAGCCGGTCATCGTCCGGGTGGCCGGGCCAGTCCCCAGCGATAGGCGAACACCACGAGCTGCGCCCGGTCCCGGGCCCCGAGTTTGGTCATGGCCCGGTTGGTGTGGGTCTTCGCGGTGGCCGGGCTCATCCGCAGACGGCCGGCGATCTCGGCGGTGGAGAGACCGTCCGCCACCATCGCCACCACCTCCCGCTCCCGCCCGGTGAGGGCGGCGACACCCGGCGGCGGTGGCGTGCCGCCGGCGAACGCGTCGATCAGGCGACGGGTCACCGCGGGCGCGAGCAGGGCCTGCCCGGCGGCGACCACCCGGACGGCATGCCGCAGCTCATCGGGGCTGACGTCCTTGAGCAGGAACCCGACGGCCCCGCTCCGCAGCGCGGTGTACACGTACTCGTCCAGCTCGAAGGTCGTCAGCATGATCACTTTGACCCCGGGCAGCCGGTCGTCACCGAGGATCCGCCGGGCGGCGGTGAGACCGTCGGTCCCGGGCATGCGGACGTCCATCAGGATCACGTCCGGGCGATGAGCACGTGTCAGCGCGATCGCCTCGTCACCGTCGGCGGCCTCGCCGACCACCTCGATGCGTTCGTCCCGCTCGAGCAGCACCCGGAATCCGGCACGGACCAGAGTCTCGTCGTCGGCGATCAGGACCCGGACAGTCATCCCCACTCCCGCCGTCGCACTCATGCGGGCAGCCATCCGCGGACCTGGAAGCCGCCCTCGGGACCCGGGCCGGCTCGCACCCATCCGCCGAGGCCGTGAGCTCGCTCGATCATGCCGCGCACGCCGTTGCCCGGTGGGCCACCGCCGCCGCCTCGCCCGTCGTCGTCGACAGCGAGCGTCAGGCCACCGGGGAGGTAGCCGACGCGGACCTCGATGCGCCGGGCGCCGGAGTGCTTCACCGCGTTGGCCACCGCCTCCTGCACGATCCGGTAGGCGGTCGACTCGACCGCGCGGGGCAACGGCCGCGGTGTGCCCTCCTGCAACAGCGCCGCCCCGATTCCCTGGACCAGAGCGGGAAGCCGGTCGAGAGTCGGCGCCGGCGGCGCGGGCTGGGCGGGCCGCGCCGGAGCGTCCCGCGAACCGTCCCCGGCACGAGCCGGGTCCTCATCGGGTGAGGTGGGCCGGCTGCCGTCCCGGAGGACGCCGACCGCCGCCCGCAGCTCCGTCATCGCCTCGCGCGCCGCCTGCCGCACCCTGTCCAGCGCGGCCCGGGCACCGTCCGGATCGTCGCGTTGCACCTCCGCCGCCACTCCGGCCTGCACCGCGACGACCGCAAGGGTGTGCGCGGTGATGTCGTGCAACTCGCGTGCGATCCGGATCCGCTCCTGTGTCAGGCGCTGCTCCCTCTCGGCGGCCGCCAGCGCCAGCCTCTCCCGGCGTCCGCGGACCACCTCACCGAGCAGCAGCGCCGCGACGAACACTCCGGTGGAACCGTCCAGAGTGGCGTCCAGCGGGCCGACCCCGGCGACCGCCATCCGGCTCCGCGCATCCACGAGGATGAGGACCGCGGCCACGCCCAGACCCCGACGGCGTGACCGGGCCACCGCCACCGAGTAGAGGGCCACCCACACCGGCACGGCCGGGGCGCCGCCCGGATAGCGCAGGATGTGATAGGCGAAGAACAGCGCGCCGACGACCGCGAGCGTCAGCGCGGGCAGACGGCGCCGTGCCAGCAGGGCCGCCGCCATAGCGATCACCAGGCCGTAACCCAGCGGGTCGGGGGCGCGGTCCGCCGGCAGCACCGGCGCGACCGCCACCCGGGTCACGGCCAGCAACATGGCGATCACGGCCGGCCCGACGACCGGTGTCCAGCGCCGCATGTCACCACGGTAGGGAAGCCGTCGGCCCACCGCATACCACGAACGTGGTAGACGACTGCCGGGCGCCGGGATCGCGCCGGCTCCCCGGCCGCCGGACATCAGGCGTCCAGGAACTTGAGGACGGCCAGCACCCGCCGGTGATCGCCGTCGGTGGGCGGAAGGCGGAGCTTGGTGAAGATGTTGCTCACATACTTCTCCACGGCGCTCTGCCCGACACCGAGCGTCTCCATGATCCCGGAATTGGAGCGGCCCTCGGCCATCAGGCGCAACACCTCGTTCTCCCTCGGGGTGAGGCTTTCCCGCGGATCCTCGCGATGGCGTCTGACCAGTAGTTGCGCCACCACCTCCGGATCCAGGGCGGTGCCGCCCGTCCCGACCCGGCGCAACGCGTCGAGGAACTCGCCGACATGGGCCACCCGATCCTTGAGCAGGTAGCCGATCGCGCTGGTCGAGCCGGACAGCAGCTCGGCGGCATACCGCTCCTCGACATACTGCGAGAGGACCAGCAGCGCCACCTCGGGGTGCAGCCGGCGGATCGCCAGCGCCGCCCGGATGCCCTCGTCGGTGTGGGTCGGCGGCATCCGTACGTCGATGACCGCCAGGTCCGGGTGGTGCTCGGACACGGCGTCCAGCAGGGCCGCGCCGTCGCCCACGGCGGCCACCACCTCGAAGCCGCCGTCATTCAGCAATTTGGTCAGACCGGCGCGCAACAGCACCGAGTCCTCGGCCAGGACTACTCGCATGGCAACTCCACGGTCACGACGGTCGGCCCACCGGCGGGGCTGTGCACCGACATCGTCCCGTCCACCGCGGCCGCCCGCTGCGCCAGCCCGCTCAGCCCGCCACCGGCGGCGATGCCGGCGCCACCGGCTCCGTCGTCGTGGACCTCGATGCGCAGCCGGTCGCCGGCGCGGTGCGCCCTCACCCTGGCGTGTGAGGCGCCGGCGTGCTTGGCCACATTGGTGAGAGCCTCCGAGACGGTGAAGAACGCGATCGCCTCGACCGCCGGCGAGCAGCGCGGCTGGACGTCGACCTCGACCCGCACCGGAACGGGAGCGCGTGCGGCGATCCCCGACAGAGCCGCGTCGAGGCCACGGTTGTCCAGCACGGCGGGATGCAGGCCCCGCACGAACTCGCGCAGCTCCTGAAGGGCGGCCACCGCCTCGTCGTGCGCGGCCTCGATCACCTCGCGCTCCGGTGACGCCGGAAGCGCCGCCCGGGCCATCCCGAGATTCATCGCCAGCGAGACGAGGCGTTGCTGGACACCGTCGTGCAGATCCCGCTCGATGCGCCGGCGCTCGGTGTCGGCCGCCTCGACGACCTCGGCCCGGCTGCGGGCGAGCGACTCCACCCGGGCGGCGAGCCGCTCGGTCCGGCCGGGCCCGAGCAGGGCGCCGGCCATCGTCACATCCAGCTCGGCGAGGCGGCGCGCGGCCGGCGGCGCCACGATCAGGAGCACTCCTGGTACGTCCACCGCGATCGCGTAGAGCAGGAACAGCAGCTGGCGCCAGGTGCTCGGGGTGCGCCACGGATCGACGAAACCCCACCAGCCGTCACGGGACGACCGGGCCGGCCCCTCGATGACGATCCCCATCGTCCTGCGGAAGCGGTGCCGTTGCCGGTCGGCCAGCCCTCGTGTCGCCGCGACCAGCGCGAACGGCCCACCGAGCACAGTGGCGGCATAGAGCCAGACGAGCACGCCGCCCCCGGTCGGGTCCGCGATGAGACTCAGCAGCGCCGCACCCCACACCAGGACGACGGCGCTCAGCCACAGCGCGGCGACCGCGCCCTGGCCCGCTCCGGTGAGCAGGTGCAGCGCCACCCGCGGAGTGCTCGATGTGCTCATGGGTTATATGGTGCTGCCGGGCGCGGGCCGCGGACAGCGGGCAGGCCCCTCTCCCGAAGGTGGGGAAATCCCCACCCGGCGAGAGTCGGCTCCCCCTTTCACGGCAGGACGTCGGCGCCGCCCCCCCGGCTCGGCGAATGTCATGAATCCTCACCTGGAAGGACGCATGACCCGATGACTCCTGGGAATGCGCGCGCCATGAGACTGATGTCGCCACGCCGTCAGCGGGCCCTGCACCCGGCCGGCCGTTCGATGACCGGCGAACTGCGGGTGTGGGGATGTCCGCGGCCGGTCGGCTCCACACTTCTCGACATGCCGGGACTCCACCGGGTGACCGTCCGGCTCTCCAAAGGGCTCGGGACCCGGGGTGACCGCCCCGATGTGCGCGGTGTCGCGATCCGGGTGGCGCGGCCGGAGGGCGTCAACGATCTGCTGCTGTCCACCGTCGGGCTGTTCGGCCGGGTGCCGGTGCCGCGGCGGAGTTTCGACGCCGACTACGGGACGATCACGCCGTACCGGGCCGGGCTCGGCAAGGTCCATCTCGCGGCCGGGCCGGACCGCACCGGACGGCCGATCGGCCGCAGCCTCGACGCTCTCGATGCCGGTGGCGGGCTGATCCTCTACGCGGTCAGGGACGGCGTGCGGCAGCCGTTCGGCAAGCTCACCCTCGGCGCCTTCCTGCCCGCGACGGCGGATGCCGAACTGGCCTTCGACCCGATCCGCAACACCACCGAGGACCTGTACCCGACCGGCCGGCTGCACGCCACCCGTGCCTTCGCCTACCGGCTCAGCCAGCGCTGGCGCGGCGCCCGGCCGGCACCGTCCAACCCGCCCGCGGTCGCCCGGACGGCAACCAACCGCTGACTCGCGGCCGCGGATGACCGCCAACCGCTGATTCACGGCTGCTTCAGCGTCCTGGACAGGCCCGATGGGGTTTTTCGCTGACCCGCCCAGTCTTCCGGCAGCGTGGTGAGAACCCGGTGTGGAGTTCGTGCCCGAACTCCACACCGGAACCACCACTCCGCGATCGACACCCGCAACGGGTGTGAATCTCCGGTTCGGGATGCCGGGTAGCAGCCCCATCCGTGATCACCATGGCGGATCGGCAAACGGTGATACCGAAAGCTACAGCCTGCTTTCACGTCGCCTACGTTCCTCACCAGACCGTCAGCACCACGTGGTTGACCAACAACGCGGTCCCGGCCTGGAAGCACAGCCAGCCGCGCCGGTCCGGTGCGGGCAGCAGGACGGCGGCGGCCGGGAACCAGATCGCGAACGGCAGCCAGATCCGCTCCACCTCGGCCTTGCTCAGCCCGGACAGGTCGGCGGCGATCACCGCCGCCGCGGCGGCCAGGCACATCACCACCGCGGGCGGGTGCCGGACCAGAGCCGGCCGCGAAAGGAGGCGGGGTCCAGGCGGCCGAGGGAGACGGTGGAGGCCGGGCGGCCGCGCGCTCCAGACGGTCGTCACCGCGTGCCGCAGCATCACCGCGGCCGCCGGGCCGGCGCTCAAGGCCAGCGCGGCGAGGTTCGCCCAGATCCAGTACGCGTACGGCCGTTCGGCGGCCACCCCCTGGTAGTAGCGCTGCTGGACCGCCTGGTAGCCGCCCCACCAGTCGAAACCCAGCAGGCTGAACCCGCCGGCCACAATCGCCGCGCCGAGAACGGCCCACCCCAGCTGCCCGCAAAGGGCCGCCCGGGACCGCGACGACCGGGCGCCCACCACCACGGCCAGGGCGGGCAGGGCCAACAGGACCAATCCGTAGGAGAGGTACGCGCACCCGGCCAACCCGGCGCCGCCGCCCACGACCGCCCACCGCGACGGCCGGGTCAACCCCACCGCCAGCAGGGCTGTCGCGACCGCCGCCACCCCGGTGAACAGGCCGTCGGCGGAGACGCCCACCCACACCGCCCCGGGGAACAGCACGAGGAACGGCACCGCCGCCCGCGCCGCCGCCTCGTCACCGAGGGCCCGCAGTGTGACCGCGACCGCCACCGTCGCCAGACATCCGGCCAGCACGCACACCACCGCGGCCCACCCGCCGCCGGACAGGCCGAGCCGGTCCAGGCCGACGAACACCAGCAGGGCGCCGGGCGGATGGCCGGCCACGTGGGTGGTCCACGGGTCGGCTGTGCCGTCGACGATCCGCCCGGTGAAGCCCCGCAGCATGGCCGGGACGTCGGTCACGCCCGGCACCTCGCTGAGATATTCGAACCGGGTCGTCAACCGGCCCGCCACACCGCGTTGCCAGCCGTCCACCAGCGCCAGCGAGAACGTCCACGCCACCGACGCCACCCAGGCCAGGTACAGCAGCCGCGGCCAGCGGAGACGTCCGGCGAGCCCCGGGCCCCACCGGACGACGGCGACCGCCAGCCCGGCAGCCAGTGGGGTGCCCGGGCCGAGGTGCGGAGCGAACCGGGCGAACAACGGCGCCGCCGGCGCGTGCACCGGTCTGCCCACGAGATGAAGCACGGCCGCGGCCAGCGACGCGGCGGCCACCAGCCCGCAGACGGCCGCCAGCGTCCACCGGTCGGCGGGCGGGGACGGCCACGCCCGCCGCGATCCGTGCGGAAGCCCGTTCGGCGCCCTCAGCCACGCAGCGGCGCGCACGCGAACTCCCGCACCCCGTCGGCCGGCGCCACGACGGCCTCGAACCCGAGTTCGGAGGCCGCCCGGTCCGGCGCGGCGACCACGTGCCGCACATCGCCGAGCCGGAACTCGCCGGTCACCTCCGGGCGCGGCCCGCCGAAGGCGTCCGCCAGCAATCCGGCCATCTCACCCACGGTGATCGGACGGCCCGAGGCGATGTTGTACGGCCGGAAGCCCGGCCCCGAGCCCAGCGCCGCCACGTTGGCCGCCGCCACATCGCTCACGTGCACGAAGTCCCGCCGCTGGCCACCGTCCTCGAACACCCGTGGCGCCCGGCCGGCCTCCAGCGCGGACCGGAAGATCGCCGCCACCCCGCTGTACGGCGTGTCCCGTGGCATGCGTGGCCCGTACACGTTGTGGTAGCGGAGCGCGGCCACCGCGGCGCCGGACTCGCGGGCCCAGATCGCGCACAGATGCTCCTGGGCGACCTTGGTCGCCGCGTAGACGCTGCGCGGGTCCAGGGGCGCCTCCTCGCCGACCCGTCCGGCCGTCAACGTCGCCGCGCACACCGGGCAGCACGGCTCGAACCGGCCCGCCACCAGGTCGTCCGCGTCCCGTGGCGCCGGCCGCACCGGGCCGTGTGTGCCGCACCGGTAGGCGCCTTCGCCGTACACCACCATGGAACTCGCCAGCACCAGCCGCCGGATCCCGGCCTCCGACATGGCCGCCAGCAGCACGGCGGTTCCCAGGTCGTTGCATCCGACGTA
This sequence comes from Actinoplanes sp. NPDC049802, assembly GCF_040656595.1. Taxonomy (NCBI): domain Bacteria; kingdom Bacillati; phylum Actinomycetota; class Actinomycetes; order Micromonosporales; family Micromonosporaceae; genus Actinoplanes; species Actinoplanes sp. NPDC049802. The sequence goes on along the minus strand of NZ_JBFAMR010000004.1, from coordinate 18,209 downwards.
CTCGGGAAGGTCCTGTGGCCCGGCGCCGAGGCCGACGAGCGCCGCTTGATGGACCACCGCGCCGACCCCGCGAAGCGCGGCTCCCACCGCCGTCCGGTCACGGAGGTCGGCCCGGTGCAGGGCGACCCCGTCCGGAGCCGCCGGTGGGACGCGGTGCGCGGCCGGATGGCCGACGTCCAGGACGGACACGTCATGGCCCGCCGCCAGTAGGGCCGAGGTGACGTGCGAGCCGATGAACCCGGCGCCGCCGGTCACGAGAACGTGTGTCATGCCGGCGACCGTAGGCCCGGTCGGCGGTTCCGTCAGCGGTCCGGGCCGATCCGTCAGCGGTTCGTAAGGACTCTGCCGGACGTCTCCGTTTCGTAAGATTCGGTGGCTCTGAGCAGGTCTAACTTCCGGCGTATGACCGATGTGGTGTTGCCCTGCCTGAACGAGGCCGCGGCCCTTGCGGACCTCCTCGCCCGGATGCCGGCCGGCTACCGGCCGATCATCGCTGACAACGGCTCGACCGACGGCTCACCGGCCGTCGCGCGCCGGTCCGGCGCCCGGGTGGTCCAGATCTCCCAGCGAGGGTACGGAGCAGCCGTCCACGCCGGAGTCCTCGCCGCCGAGCCGGTCGACGGTGTGGTGTGCGTGATGGACGCGGACGGCTCGTTCGACCCGGCCGACCTGCCTCGGGTGGCCGGCCCGGTCCGGGCGGGAGAGGCGGATCTGGCCTGCGGCCGCCGCCGGCCCGTCTCGGCGCGGGCCTGGCCGGCCCACGCGCGGATCGGCAACGCGATCCTGGCCCACCGGGTACGCCGCGCCACCGGGCTGCCGGTGCACGACATCGCGCCGGTCCGGGCCTTCCGCCGGGAGGCGCTGCTCGCCCTCGACCTGCGGGACCGGCGGTTCGGCTATCCGCTTGAGCTGCTGCTCTCGGCTGCCCGCGCCGGCTGGCGGGTGCGGGAGCTGGACGTGCCCTACCACCCGCGGGCGGCCGGAACCCGGTCGAAGGTGACCGGAACGGTACGCGGCACGCTGCGCACCATCCACGACATGCGGGCGGTGCTGGCCCGATGATCCAGCTGCTCGTGATGGCTAAGGCGCCCGTGCCGGGGCGGGTCAAGACACGGCTCTGCCCGCCGTGCACCCCGGCCGGGGCGGCGGCGATCGCGGCGGCCGCCCTCTGCGACACCCTGGAGGTGGGGACGGCACTGCCGGCGGTCCGGCGGGTTCTCGTGGCCGACGGGACGTACGCCGTGCCGCCCGGATGGGTGGGTGTGCCCCAGCGCGGCGACGGGCTGGCGGCGCGGCTGGCGCACGCGTTCGCCGACACGGCACTGCCGGATGTGCCGTCGCTGCTCATCGGCATGGACACGCCGCAGGTCACCGCCGGGTTGCTGCGGGACGCCGCGGACCTGCTCGTACGGCACGGCACGGTCCTCGGCCCGGCGGACGACGGCGGCTGGTGGGCGCTCGGCCTGCGTGAGCCGGGCGACGCCTCGGTGCTGCCGGGCGTCCCGACGTCCACGGCCGAGACGGGCGCCCGCACCTGGGCGGCGCTGCGCAACCGGGGTCTGCGCCCCGCCCGGCTGCCGCGGCTGCGGGACGTCGACACGGCGGCCGACGCCGTCACGGTCGCCGCCGCCTGCCCGCCGGGCCGCCGGTTCCCGAAGGCGGTGACCCGGCACCTGCCCGGAGTGGGAGGCCCCGGCCGGCGTCCCGCCGGTCACCGGCGCCGGGACGTCCGGTGAACGCGGCGCTCGCCGTGTGCCCGCCGGACCAGCAGGCGGCACTGGACGTCTACGACCGGGCCCTGAACCGGGCCGCCGGCGGCGGAACGGCCGAACTGACCCTGCGCGGCAACGACGGCCGGGAACGCCGGTTCGACGCCGCGGCGTGGTGCCGCCCACGCCGGCCCGGCGACGACGGGCTGCTCGACCGGTGCGAGGGCGCCACCCTCGATGTCGGCTGCGGCCCCGGGCGGCTCACCGAAGCGCTGCTGAGACGCGGCCGGCCGGCCCTCGGGATCGACGTGAGCGCGGCCGCGGTCCGGCTGACCCGCGCTCGCGGGGCGCTCGCGCTGCGCCGCGACGTGTTCGCCCCGCTGCCCGGCCAGGGACGGTGGGATCACCTGCTTCTCGCCGACGGCAACATCGGGATCGGCGGCGATCCGGCCGGGCTGCTGCGCCGCTGCCGTGACCTGCTCGCCCCGGACGGCCGCCTGCACACCGAACTCGAACCACCCGGAGCCGGAAGCTGGTCCGGCCCCGCCACCCTGCACGACGGTGACGGCCCACCCGCCCCGCTGCGCTGGGCCCAGGTCGCGGCGGACGACCTTCCGTCGCCGGCCCGGGCGGCCGGTCTGATCATCCACACCACCTGGACGGAGGCGAACCGATGGTTCGCGACCCTGACGCCCGCATGACCCGGACCACCACGGAACACGTCATCACGCGGGCGCGGCGGGTCCTGCGATGGCTGAACGAGCCACTTCCGCCGCCTCCGCAGCGTCTGCGCCGCGGCCCGTTGCGTCCCGGCGCGTTCCCGTCGCCGCTGCGATCCGCGCGCCTGACCGCCGTGCTGGGCATCGCACTCGGTGTCGCCTTCGGGGTCTGCTTCGTGACCGGCGTGCTCAGCCACCTCATTCAGCAGCCGCCCGGCTGGTTCCGCTGGCCGTCGCGCCCGAGCGGGCTCTACCGCTTCACCCAGGGCCTGCACGTGGCCACCGGGCTGGCGACGTTTCCGCTGCTGGGGGCGAAACTCTGGTCGGTCTTTCCACGGTTGTTCGCCTGGCCGCCGGTGCGGCACGCGGCGCACGGCGCCGAGCGCCTGGCCGTCGCCGCTCTGGTCTCCGCGGCGCTGTTCCAGCTGGTCACCGGCCTGCTCAACATCACCGGGAGGTACGCGCTGATGCCCTTCTACTTCCCCGCCGCCCACTACTGGGTCGCGTGGCTGGCGATGGGCGCCCTCCTGATCCACATCGGTGCCCGGTTGCCCACGGTCCGTACGGCTCTTCGCCGGCCACCCCACGGTTGCGCCACCGTGTCGCGGCCCGGGGCGGTCGCGGCTTCCGGGGGCCCGGGGATCCGTGCCGAGACGCCGGGCGAGACCGGGGACGGGCCGCGGCGGCGGCTTCTGATCGCGGCCGGAGCCGCCGCCGCGGTCATCACGGTGACGACCGCCGGGCAGACGGTGCGGCCGCTCGCGGGGATCTCACTGCTGGCGCCGCGCCGGCCGGACGACGGGCCACAGGGTCTGCCGGTGAACCGGACGGCCGCGGCCGCCGGGGTGCGGGACGCGGCGCTCGATCCCGGGTACCGGCTCACGGTGACCGGATTCGGCCGGGAGGTCTCCCTCAGCCTGGCGGACCTGACCGGGTTGCGGCAGCACACCGTGAGACTGCCGATCGCCTGTGTCGAGGGCTGGAGCGCCACCGGAACGTGGTCCGGAGTCCGGCTGCGTGACCTGGCCGTGCTGGTCGGCGGTGATCCGGGCGCCTGCGTGGCGGTCGTCGAATCGTTGCAGGCGGCGGGACGCAACCGGTCCTCGGTGGTGGCTCCGCCGCATGTCGCGGACCGGCTCACCCTTGTCGCGCTGCGTCTCGGCGGGGAGGCGCTCGCCCTCGACCACGGCTTTCCGGCCCGGTTGATCGCCCCGAACCGGCCCGGCGTGATGCAGACGAAGTGGCTCACCCGGATCACGCTGCGGGAAACCCGATGAGGCGCGCGCTGATCGTCTCCGGCGTGCTGCTCATGGGGTACGCCGTGCTCGGCGCCGCCACCGACGGTCAGGTCGGTCTGCCGGGTGTCCTGCTGTTCCTGGTCGTCGTCCTGGTGGTGCACGATGCCGTGTTCCTGCCGGTGGTGCTGGCGGCCGGGGCGCTCATCGGCCGTTTCGCGCCACCGGCCTGGCGGGCCACCGTGCGGCTGACGGCGGTCGTCACCGTGGCGGTGGCGGTGGTCGGCCTTCCGCTGACCCTGGGCGGCGGTACCGCCTCTTCCGAGGTCACGGCGCCGCCCAGCCCGTACGATCTGATGTGGATCTTGATTGTGCTCACCGTGACGGGCCTCGCCTGCGGGAGGCTGCTCCGGGCCCGCGCCGAGCGGCGTGACCGGCCTCGCCTGCCGGAGGCCGGTCCGGGGCCGCGCTGATCGTGACGCGCCGGGCGGGTAGCCGGGCCCGGCCGTAAGGGAATCGAAAGGTCGGCGTAGCGGCGCGGACCGCCGCCTGGTGGGTAGCCTCCGAACCGTGACCCCCCAGGTGCTGGTCGTGGACGATGATCCGACCGTCAGTGATGTGGTCCGGCGCTACCTGGAGCAGGACGGCTGCCGGGTCCGGCTGGCCGCGGACGGGCTGGCCGCGCTCGCGGCGGTCGACGCCGAGCGGCCCGATCTGATCGTGCTCGACCTGATGCTGGACGGGCTGGACGGGCTGGAGGTGTGCCGCCGGGTGCAGCGTGAGCAGCCGGGGCTGCCGGTGGTGATGCTGACCGCGCTCGGTGAGGAGAGCGACCGGGTGCTCGGGCTGGAGGTCGGCGCGGACGACTATGTGACCAAGCCGTTCAGTCCTCGGGAGCTGGTGCTCCGGGTCCGGTCGGTGTTGCGGCGGACCGCCCCGGGAGCGACCCCGCGGCCGGCTCTGCTGCGCGACGGGGATCTGGTGGCCGACACGGGGCGGCGCACAGCGGCGCTCGGCGGGCGGGCGCTGGCGCTGACCGTGCGGGAGTTCGACCTGCTGGAGTTCCTGCTGCGCAACCCGGTGCGGGTGTGGTCGCGGGGCGAGCTTCTGGAACGGGTGTGGGGCTGGAACTTCGGTGACCAGTCGACCGTGACGGTGCACGTCCGGCGGCTGCGGGAGAAGATCGAGCGGGATCCGGCGGCGCCGGCGCGGCTGGTCACCGTGTGGGGCGCCGGATACCGGTACGAGCCGGCCGCCGATGCGTGACGTACTGCTGATCGGGCTGTACTCGCTGGCAGCCGGGAGCGTGGTCGGGCTGGCCGGGGCGGGAGTGCTGCGGCTGCTGCGCGGCCGGTCGATCACCGTGCATGTGTGCGTGCTGCTGGCGATCACCGTCGGCGCCGTGGTGGCGGGTGTGGTCACGGTCGCCCGGGCGATGTTCCTGTCGGGGCACGACATGTTCGTCGTGCTGGTCACGGTGGCCGCGTCGGCGGTGGTCAGCCTGGCGGTGGGGACGATCTTCGGGCGGCGTCTGGCGGTGGCCGCGGTGTGGGCGGCGCAGGCCCGTGAGCGGGAACGGCGGATGGAGGCCGGGCGCCGGGATCTGGTGGCGTGGGTGTCGCACGATCTGCGGACCCCGCTGGCCGGCTTGCGTGCCATGACCGAGGCGCTGCAGGACGGGGTGGTCGCCGACCCGGAGACGGTGGCCGAGTACCACCGGCGGATCCGGGCCGAGACGGACCGGATGAGCGGGCTCGTCGACGACCTGTTCGAGCTGTCCCGGATCCATGCCGGGGCGCTGCGGCTGACGCCGACGCCGCTGCCGCTGGCCGACGTCGTCTCGGACGCGGTGGCCGCCGTCGCGCCGCTGGCCGGAAGCCGCGGGATCCGGGTGGAGGCGGCCGGCGGGGCCTGGCCGGTGGTGACGGCCGGCGCCGCCGAGCTGAACCGGATCATCGACAACCTGCTCACCAACTCGCTGCGGTACACGCCGTCGCACGGCATCATCCGGATCGACGCGGGCCTGGACGCGGGGCGGGTGTGGTTCGCGGTGTCGGACAGTTGCGGCGGAATTCCGGAGGACGACCTGCCGCGGGTCTTCGACGTGGCGTTTCGGGGCACCCGTGCCCGTACCCCGGAGAGCGCCGCGGGCGGCGGGCTGGGCCTGGCGATCGTGCGCGGACTGGTGGAGGCGCACGGCGGTGAGGTGCGCGCCGGCAACATCGCCGGTGGATGCCGCTTCGAGGTACGCCTGCCGGGCTCCTCAGCGGCGTAGGCGCCCGCGGGCCGGCACCCAGGGCATCGGTGGGAGATTCTGCTTTCACGGCCCGTTCCGTCGACATGCCACCGGTGTTCAGGTGGCGGCCGGAACCTTCCCGGGATGATCTCCGTGCGAAGGATGACCGAAGTGGTATGAACCCTCCGGCCGTCCGCTGACTCAGACTGAAAGCTGTCTATACAGCCTGGCGAACGGAGCCCTCCATGCCCGCTCCCACCCTCCACCGGCGCATCGTCGCGCTGCTGATCCCGGTCCTCGCGGGCCTGCTGGCCGCGTCCGTCACCGTCTTCCGCATGCCCTCCGCGGAGGCCGCCGCGCCGCTGACGGTCGCCCAGGCGATCAGTGGCCAGAGCGGGACCGGGACCGTCGTCGGCTACATCGTCGGCGAACCGACCGCCACCGACACGGTCCGGTTCAGCTCCTTCACCGGTGACACGGCGCTCGCCATCGCCGACAGCAGGAACGAGACCAGCACCGCCAGGATGCTGTACGTCCAGGTCACCAGCTCGTACCGGCCGGTGTTCGGGCTGGCCACCAACCCGTCGAACGTCGGCCGGACGGTCACCGTCACCGGCACGCTGACCGCCTACTTCTCGCACGCCGGGCTCAAGTCGCCGACCGCGATGACCTTCGGCGCCACGGCCACGACCGGTCCGACCGCGACGGCCACCGCGACTCCCACGGCGTCCAGCGGCACCGACGCCTACTACGCGGCGGCACTCGGCAAGTCCGGGCCGGGTCTCAAGTCGGTGCTGCACACCATCGTCTCGACCGGGGTCACCACGATCTCGTACGACGCGGTCTGGAACGCCTTGAAGGTCACCGACCAGGACCCGGCGAACTCGGCGAACGTCATCCTGCTCTACTCCGGGGTGAGCCGGTCCAAGACGCTCAACGGCGGGGCCACCGGCAACTGGAACCGCGAGCACGTGTGGCCGCAGTCGCACGGTGACTTCGGCACCGCCAACGGTCCCGGCACCGACCTGCACCACCTGCGGCCCGAGGACGTCACGATCAACGCGCTGCGCGGCAACAAGGACTTCGACGCGGGCGGCACCGCGGTCTCCGGCGCCACCGGCAACTACACGGACGCCGACTCGTGGGAGCCCCGCGCCGCGATCAAGGGTGACGTGGCCCGGATGGTGTTCTACATGGCGGTGCGTTACGAGGGCGGCGACTCCTGGGCGGACCTGGAGCTCAACAACTCGACCGCGAACGGCTCCAACCCGTACCTCGGGAAGCTCTCCACCCTGCTGGCGTGGCACACACAGGACCCGCCGTCGGCGGCCGAGCGCACCCGCAACCAGGTCATCTACAGCAGCTACCAGCGCAACCGGAATCCGTTCATCGATCACCCCGAGTGGGCGGCCTCGATCTTCGGCTGACGTCCTGACGGTCGCCCGTCGGTGCCGGGGAGGGGGCTCGCCGGCGGGCGATCCGGTGGCGCGGCGGGTGCCGGCCGACCCGGATGCTCCGACCATCATGCATTGTCCAGAATAGGCCTAAAATAGGGCATAACTGGCGGTTGTAGTGATCGTTGGGTGCAGTACCGGTGGTCGCGGAGGCGCTGCCGGGTGAGCCGGGGGGACTGCACCGAGGTGAGCACTGCATCGATCATGGCCGTAACCCCCTTCGGGCTCCCGGACGGGCGACTGCTGGCCGCCTGCTGCCGGGCCGGAGCACGAGGCGTGCTGGATCTCAGCGGACATGACGGTCCGGTCACCGCCGAGCTGCGGCGGGCGGCGCGGTGGGCGCCGGGCCGATTCGGCGTACGCGCGAGCGCCACCCTGACCGCGGCGGACCTCCCGGACCGGGTCGACACCGTGATCGTGCCGTCCGGGATCCGGGCCCTGAACTGGGGCGGCCGGACCGTTCTCGCGGAGGTGACCAGCCTGGCCCAGGCCCGCGCCGCGATGGCCGCCGGCGCCGACGGCCTGCTCGCCCGCGGCAGCGAGACCCGCGACCCGGACGCCGGCCTGTCCGTCTTCGTCCTGCTGCAGCAACTGCTCGCCGAGTTGCCGGTGCCGGTGTGGGCGTGGGGTGGCATCGGCCCGCACACCGCCGCGGCCGCCGTCGCCGGGGGAGCGGCCGGTGTCGTCCTGGACACCGCGCTGGCGCTGCTGCCGGAAGCCTCTCCGCCGCCCGCGCTCGCCGCCGCGCTGACCCGGCCCTCCGCCGGCGCCGGACTGGACGCCCACCTCGCCGGTGACCTCGCCCGGCGGCACCGGGACGTGCCCGGCCTGATCCGGGCGGTCCGGACGGCCGTCGACGCCGGCCGCACCGCCGCCGCCCTCGGCCCGGGCGCCCCGCTGGCGCAGCGCCTCGGCATCGCCCTGCCGATCGTGCAGGGGCCGATGACCCGGGTCAGCGATCGTCCCGGGCTGGCGGCCGCGGTCGCCGCCGGAGGCGGTCTGCCGTGCGTCGCGCTGTCCCTGGCCGACGGCGAGACCAGCCGGGACCTGCTGCGCGAGACGGCGCGGGCGGTGGCCGGGCGGCCGTGGGCGGCCGGCATCCTCGGGTTCGCCCCGGAGGAGACCCGGGCCGCCCAGCTCGACGCCATCCTGGCGGCCCGCCCGGCCGCGGTGATCGTCGCGGGCGGCCGCCCGGACCAGGCGGCCCGGCTGGAGGCGGCGGGCGTCGCCGCGTTCCTGCACGTGCCGTCGCCCGGCCTGCTGCGGCAGTTCCTCAGCGCCGGCGCCCACCGGTTCGTCTTCGAGGGCGCCGAGTGCGGCGGGCACATCGGCCCGGCCACCAGCTTCGCCCTCTGGCAGGCACAGATCCCGGTGCTGCTGGACTGGCTGGACGAGCACCCGGACACCCGCCTCGACGTGCTGTTCGCCGGAGGCGTGCACGACGCCCGGTCGGCGGCCATGGTGACCGCCGCCGCCGCGCCGCTGACCGCCCGTGGGGCCGGGGTGGGCCTGCTGATGGGAACGGCGTACCTGTTCACCACGGAGGCGGTCGGCACCGGCGCGATCGGGCCGGTGTTCCAGCGCGAGGTGCTGCGGGCCCGCGCCACCACCGTCCTGGAGACCGCGCCCGGCCACCTGACCCGCTGCGTGGACAGCCCGTACGCGGCCGAGTTCACCGCGGCCCGGGAACGGCTGCGCGCCGCCGGGACACCGGAACGGGAGATCTGGGCCGAACTGGAGCGGCTCAACCTGGGCCGGCTGCGCCTGGCCAGCAAGGGCCTTCGGCGTACCGATGCCGGTCTGATGCCGGTCGGCGAGCAGGCGCAACTCGACGGCGGACTGTTCATGGCCGGGCAGGTGGCGGTGCTGCGCGACCAGGTCACCAGCGTGGCCCGGCTGCACGCCGACGTGACCGCCGGCGCCGCCGCGTGGCTGGCCGTGCCCGCGGTGGCCGGGGCGGACGGGCCGCCCGTGCCGGAGACGGTGGCCGCGCCGCTGGACGTGGCGATCATCGGCCTGGCCGGAATCTTCCCCGGCGCCGAGGACACCGCCGCCTTCTGGGCGAACGTGGTGGCCGGCACCGACGCGATCACCGAGGTGCCGGCCGACCGGTGGGACGCCGACCGGCACGACGTGCCGGCCCGGTGGGGCGGCTTCCTGCCACGGGTGCCGGTCGACCCGGTCGCCTGGGGCATCCCGCCGGCGTCGCTCGCCGCCATCGAGCCGGTGCAGCTGCTCGCCCTGGAGACCGCCGGGCGGGCGCTCGCCGACGCCGGATACCAGCCGCTGCCGGACCGCGAGGGACGGCCCTTCGACCGGTCGCGGACCGCGGTGATCTTCGGCGCCGAGTCCGGCGGCGAACTGGCGCACGCGCTGACCCTGCGGGCCGTGCTGCCCGCCTACCTCAGCGAGGTGCCCGCCGCCCTCGCCGCGCAGCTGCCCGAATTCACCGAGGACACCTTCCCCGGGGTGCTCGCCAACGTCATCACCGGGCGGATCGCCAACCGGATGGACCTGGGCGGCGCCAACTACATCGTCGACGCGGCCTGCGCGTCCTCGCTGGCCGCCGTCGACGCGGCCTGCCGTGAACTGGTCACCGGCAGCGCCGACCTGGTGCTGTGCGGCGGCGCCGACACCCACAACAGCCTGCTCGACTACCGGCACTTCGCGGCCGCCGGGGCGCTGTCGCCGACCGGCCGGTCCCGCCCGTTCGACGCGGCCGCCGACGGCATCGCGCTCGGCGAGGGCGTCGGCTGCCTGGTGCTCAAACGGCTCGCCGACGCCGAACGTGACGGCGACCGGGTGTACGCGGTGATCCGTGGCGTCGGCAGCGCCAGCGACGGACGCGCCCGCGGGCTGACCGCGCCCCGCCCGGAGGGCCAGCGTGCCGCGCTGCTTCGCGCGTACCGGCAGGCGGGGGTGTCGCCGGCGGAGGTGGGACTGGTCGAGGCGCACGGCACCGGCACGGTGGTCGGGGACCGTACCGAGCTGATCACCCTCACCGGGGTGTACACCGAGGCCGGCGCCCGGCCCGCGACGGCGGCCCTCGGCTCGGTGAAGTCGCAGATCGGCCACACCAAGTGCGCCGCCGGCATGGCCGGGCTGATCAAGACGGCCCTGGCCATCCACACCGGCATCCGCCCGCCGACCACCCACCTCACCCGGCCGCACGCCGAATGGTCGGCCACCGACAGCCCGTTCTCCTTCGACCGGGTGGCACGTCCCTGGCCGGACGCCCTGGAACGGCGGGCCGGCGCGGTCAGCGGTTTCGGCTTCGGCGGCACCAACTTCCACGCCGTGCTCACCGGACATCGCGGGCCGGAACCCCGGCACGGCCTCGACCGGTGGCCGGCGGAGCTGTTCCTGTTCGCCGGGCCGGCCGACGCCGCCTGGCTGCGCGGCCTGCTGGACGCCCACCCCCGGGCCCGGCTGCGCGACCTCGCCCGGACCGCGGCCGCCCGCCTGACCCGCGCCGCCGCGGCGCCCACCCTGTCGGTGCTCGCCACCGGCGTCGACGATCTGCGGGCGCGTCTCGACGATCTGAGAAGCGACGGGGTACGCCGTACCGGGAAGCCGGGACTGGCGCTGCTCTTCCCGGGCCAGGGCAGCCAGCGCGTCGACATGTTCGCGGGGCTGCTCGTCGCCTTCCCCGAGCTGCGGGAACCCGCCGAACACGGCGGCGACTGGGTGCGCGCCCTCTACCCGGGCGCCGCCTTCGACCCGGACACCGCCCGGCAGTGGCGCGACCGGCTACGCGACACCCGCAACGCCCAGCCGGCCCTCGGGCTCACCGGCCTGGCCGCCCACCGCTTCCTCACCATGCTCGGCGTCACCGCCGACATGGCCGGCGGCCACAGCTACGGCGAACTGGTCGCCCTCACCGCCGCCGGCGCGCTGCCCGCCGCCGTCCTGCCCGCGCTGAGCGAACGCCGGGCCGAGGAGATCCTGGCCGCCGCCGGATCCGAGCCCGGCACGATGGCCGCCGTCACCGGCCCGCCGGACCAGGTAGCCGCCGAGGTCGCCGCCATACCCGGGGTGGTCCTGGCCAACCACAACAGCCCCCGGCAGACCGTCCTGGCCGGGACGCCGGACGCCGTCGAGCTGGCCGCCGCCCGGCTGCGGGCGCTCGGCCACACCGTCACCCCCCTCGACGTGGCCTGCGCCTTCCACAGCCCGCTGGTGACCGCGGCCGGACCCGGGTTCGCGTCGGCGGTCTCCGGGCTGCCGCTGCGCGCCCCACGGATCCCGGTGTACGCCAACCGCACCGCCCAGCCGTACCCGGACCGGCCCGACCTGATCGCCGCCGAGCTGGGCGACCAGATCGGCGCGCCGGTCCGCTTCGCCGAGCAGATCGAGGCGATGTACGCCGCCGGCGCCCGCGTCTTCGTCGAATGCGGCCCCGGTGTCACCCTCAGCAACCTGGTCGGCGCGATCCTGGCCGGCCGGCCGCACCGGACGGTCGGCTTCGAGGCGTCCGGCGGTGGCCTGCCCGGCGCCCTCACCGCGGTCGCCGACCTGGCCCTGGCCGGCGTGCCGGTGCACCTCGACCCGCTCTTCCGCGGCCGGGACGCCGTCGATCTCACCGGCGCCACACCGGCGCCCGCGCCCCGCTGGACCGTCGACGGGCACGCGGTGCGTACCGCCGACGGCGCCTACCTGACCGGTGGCATCGCCGCCGCCCGGCCGGTGCCGGTGGCCGCCGGGACGCCGGGCGCCGACGCCGACCGGCTCATCGAGGACTATCTGCGCACCACCCGCGAGTTCGTCGCCACCCAGCGCGACGTCATGCTCGCCTATCTGGGCGCGCCGCCACCGGCCGCGACCGAGCCGGCCCGGGCACCGGCGCCCGCCGTCGCCGCGCCGCTCGCCGAGCCGGCCACCGAGACGGCGCGGCAGCCGGCCGGCGCCCTGGACCGGGTACGGGCGGTGATCAGTTCCCGCACCGGTTACCCGGTCGACCTGATCGGCCCGGACGTCGACCTGGAAGCCGACCTCTCCATCGACTCGATCAAACGCACCGAGATCGTCGGCGAGCTCACCGGCGGCGCCGGCCCGGCCCTGGAGCGGCTGGGCCGGGCCCGGACCGCGGGCGAGATGGCGAGACTGCTCGACGGCGGCACCCCGGCCACCGCCCCGCACCGGTTCACCGCCGACTGGGTGCCCGCGCCGGCCCGCGCCGACGTCGTGCCGGCCGACCGCACGGTGACCGTGGACGGCCCGGACGAGCTGGTCCGGGCGCTGCGCGAGCGGGGCATCACGGTCGTGCCGGACGGCGCGGACGATCTCGTCCTGCTCGGCGCGCTGGCCGCCGGCGACGACGAGCAGCCGTGGCTGCCGCTGCTGTTCGACAGGCTGCGGGCGGCCGCCGGCACCGGCGCCGGGCTGCTGGTCGCCGCCGTCGCCGGCGATCCCCGCGCCGACGGCCTGCCCGGCTTCGTCCGCTCGCTGCGACGGGAGCGTCCCGGCCTGCTGACCCGCCTGGTCACCGTGCCCGCGCAGGCGTCCCCGGCGACGGTCGCCGCGCTGCTGACGGCCGAACTCGGCGACCGCGGCGACGAGCCGGTCACCCGGCACGGCGAGGCCCGGCTGGTTCCGGCGTTACGGCCCGCACCGCTGCCCCGGACGGCCGGGCGGTCCACCGGACTGAACCGGGACTCCGTGGTGCTGCTGGCCGGCGGCGCCCGCGGGATCACCGCGACGGTGGCCGGCGAGTTCGCCGCCCGTACCGGCTGCCGGATCGTGCTGGCCGGGCGGACCGCGCCGGACGGCGAACCGGAGGACGCCGAACTGGCCGCCGCCACCGACCTGAACGCGCTGCGCCGGCTGTTGGCGGGCCGCGATCCGGCCGGCGTCGACCGGCGGGCCAGGGCGGTGCTCGCCCGCCGGGAGGTCGCCGCCACCCTCGCCGAGCTGCGGTCGGTCGCCCGGTCCGTCGAGTACCACACCGCCGACGTGACCGACGCCGTCGCCGTGCACCGGCTCGTGAAGACCGTCCACACCACGTACGGGCGTCTCGACGGGGTGGTGTTCGCGGCCGGGGTGATCGAGGACCGGCTGCTCGCCGACAAGACCGCCGAGTCGTTCCGGACCGTGTTCGCCACCAAGGCCGAGGGCGCCCGCAACGTCCTGGACGCCCTCGAGGGCCTGCCCGCGCCGCCCGCCTTCGTCACCCTGTTCGGCAGCATCGCGGCGATCCGCGGCAGCCGCGGCCAGTGCGACTACGCCGCCGCCAACGACGCCGTGGACAGCATCGGCCGCCGCTGGGCCGCCCGCACCGCAAGCCGCTGCCTCACCGTCCACTGGGGGCCGTGGGCGCCGGACCGCCGGCACGGCGGCATGGTGACCGCCGAACTCGCCGGCCGGTACGCCGCACAGGGCGTCCAGCTGATCGACCCGGCCGCCGGTGCGGCCGCCCTGCTGGACGAGCTGACCCACGGCGACCCGGCGCTGACCAGCGTCGTCTACGCGGCCCCGGGCTGGTGAGCATGGAACCGGTCGCCGTCGTCGGGATGGCGGTGCTGTTCCCCGGCGCCCCCGACCTGGACACCTACTGGCACAACATCGTCACCGGCGCCGACAGCATCACCGGCCCACCACCCGGGTACGGCCTGCCGCCCGAGAGCCGCGGCGGCTTCCTCGGCGACCTGGCCACCGTCGACCCGGCCGCGCTTGGGGTGATGCCCGCCGCGCTGCCGCTGACCGAACCCGACCAGCTGATCGCCCTGCACGTGGCCGCCGCCGCGCTCGCCGACGCCGGCATCGGCGCCGGGACGGCCGACCCCGGGCGGGTCGGGGTGATCCTCGGCCGCGGCGGCTACCTGACGCCCGCCCTGTCCCGTTTCGGCCAGCGGGTACGCGGCGCCGACCAGCTAACCCACACCCTCACCGAGCTGCTGCCCGAACTCGGCGCGGCCGCCACCGACCGGATCCGGGAAGCGTTCGCCGACCGTCTCGGCCCGGTGTCGCCCGGCGCCGAGATCGGCCTGGTCCCGAACCTGGCCGCGGCCCGGATCGCCCACCGGCACGGGTTCGGCGGCCCCGCGTACACCGTCGACGGGGCCTGCGCCTCGTCGCTGCTCGCCGTCGACCAGGCCGTCGCCGAACTGGCCCGGGGCCGCTGCGACGTGGTGCTGGCCGGCGGCGTCCACCACGCCCACGACGTCACCCTGTGGAGCGTCTTCGCCGGGCTGGGCGCGGTCAGCCCGACCGGCCGCAGCCGCCCGTTCACCGGCGGCGCCGACGGCCTGGTCATCGGCGAGGGCAGCGGCATCGTGGTCCTCAAGCGCCTGACCGACGCCCGCCGCGACGGCGACCGCGTCTACGCCGTGATCCGCGGCACCGGCGTCTCCGGTGACGCGGGCGCCGCCAGCCTGATGAACCCGGTCTCCGCCGGGCAGGCGGCCGCGCTGCGCCAGGCCTGGTCGTCGGCCGGGCTCGACCCCACCGCACCGGACGCGGTCGGCCTGATCGAGGCGCACGGCACCGCCACCGCGGCCGGCGACGCCTGCGAGCTGGCCACCCTGCACGACGTCTTCGGCACCGGAGGCCAGGCCGTCCTGGGGTCGGTGAAGGCGCTGATCGGCCACACCATGCCGGCCGCCGGGATCGCCGGCCTCATCAAGGCCGCCCTCGCCGTCCACCACGGCGTGCTGCCGCCGATGCCCGCCTGCGACGACCCGCACCCCGGCCTGGCCGCCACCCGGTTCCGGCCGATCCCGGTGGCCCGCGCCTGGTTCGGCGCGACCCGGCGGGCCGCGGTCAACGCGTTCGGCTTCGGCGGCGTCAACGCCCACGCCGTCCTCGAACAGGCGCCCGCCGCCGGACGGCCGGCCCGGGTGCGGGAGCCGGTCGCGGTGCTGCGGCTGGCCGCCGACACCACCGGCGAACTCGCCGAGCTGCTGGACCGGCCGCCGGCCGTGCCGTCCGGGCACGGCCGGATGCGGCTCGCCGTCGTCGCGCCCACCGAACGCACCCTGGCCGCCGCCCGCCGCGTCGTCGCCGCCGGCCGGCCGTGGCGGGGCCGGCAGGACATCTGGTTCAGCCCGCGCCCGCTGCTGGCCGGCGGAGACGGCCGGATCGCGTTCCTCTACCCGGGGCTGGAGGCCGAGTGCGAGCCGCGCGCCGGTGACGTCGCCGCCCGCATCGGCCGCGACGTGACGCTGCCCGGCGCCGACGGCCTGCACCGGCAGGGCGTCACCGTCTACCGCACCAGCCGGCTGCTCGACACCGCCCTCCGCGACCAGGGAGTACGCCCCGACGTGCTGGCCGGGCACTCACTGGGGGAGTGGACCGCCATGGCGGTGGCCGCCGGCTACCACGACGAGGAACTGGAGCGGGTGCTGGAGGCGTTCGCCGACGCCGTCCGGCAGGTTCCCGACGTGGTGTTCGCCGCGGTCGGTGCCGCCGCCGAGACCGTCGCGCCGTTCCTGACCGGGACCGCCGTCACCGTCTCGCACGACAACGCGCCACACCAGAGCGTCGTCTGCGGACCGTCCGGCGAGATCGAGAAGCTGCTCGCCGGGCTGGCCGAGAACGGTGTCGTCGGGCAGCCGCTGCCGTTCCGGTCCGGGTTCCACACCCCACTGCTGAGGCCGTACGTGCACCGCCTGACCGCCGCCGCCGGACTGCTCGACACCAGGCCCTGGCGGACGCCGCTGTGGTCGGCCACCACCCTGGCGCCGTACCCGGACGACGACGGCCGGATCCGGGACCTGTTCGTCCGCCACCTGCTCGAACCGGTCCGCTTCCGCGGGCTGATCGAACGGCTGCACGCCGCCGGGGTCCGCGCCTTCGTCCAGGTCGGGCCGGGCGGGCTCGGCTCGCTCGTGCACGACATCCTGCGCGGGCACGACCACCTGGCGATCGCCGCCACCACCCCCCGGCAGACCGGGCTCGGCCAGCTCACCCGGGTGCTCGCCGCGCTGTGGGCGGAGGGCGCCGCGATCGGCGGGGACCTGCTGCCCGCACGCAACCCACGGCCGCCGTCCGCCGGGCGGGTGCGACTGGACCTCGGGGCGCCGCTGGTCACCCTCGGCGAGGCGGGGGCGGGGCTGCTGCCTCGCTCCGGCGTACCGGAGACGGGGCCTGTCTCGGAAAGCCTGACCGGCGCGCTGGGTGCGGAGACCGCCCGGGCCGCGGAGGAGGTCGTCGCCGCCTGCCGGCGGCGTGCCGCGCCCGCCACCACCACCGTGCGCCGCCATCTGTCCCTGGACCGGCTGCCCTACCTGCGGGATCACACGTTCGCGCAGCTGCCGGCCGGCTGGCCGGAACCGGGCGACGGCTTCCCGGTGGTCCCCGCCACCGATCTGATCCGGCAGCTCTGCGACGCGGCCCGGCCCACCGCGAGCGGCGTGGTGACCGCCGTGCACGACGCCGGTTTCGACCGCTGGCTGGCCGTCGCGCCGCCGGTCACCGTCACCTTCGAGATCGCCGCAGACACCCCCGCCCGGCGCCGCGTCACCGCACGGGGGTACGCCCGAGCCACCGTCGAGTTCGGCGGCGCCTACCCGCCGGCGCCGCCGGTGTGGCCGCGGCCCACCGACACCGGCTGGGCGCCGCGCCTGACCGCCGCCCAGATGTACGCCGCCCGCTGGATGTTCCACGGACCCGCCTACCAGGGCGTGACCGGCATCGACGAGATCGGCGCCCGGCACGTGCGCGGCACCCTCACCACCCCGGCCGGTGGTGGCGCCCTGCTCGACAGCGCCGCCCAACTGGTCGGCTACTGGATGACGGAACAACTGGACGGCGACAACCGGGCCTTCCCGGTCGCGCTGACCGCACTGCGCCTCTACGGCCCCGACCCGGCGCCCGGCGAGAGGCTCACCTGCCACGTCCGGATCGGTGACGTCACCGCCGGCGCCGTCACCGCCGACCTCCAGCTCGTCCACGACGGCACGGTCCGAGCCGAGATGCGCGGCTGGCGGCTGCGCCGGTTCGCCGGCGACGACGCGGTCCGGGCCGTGGACCGGACCCCCGGGACCGCCCGGCTGGCCCGCCGCCACGAAGCCGGCTGGCACTGGGTCACCACCCACTGGACCGACCAGGCCAGCCGCGACCTGCTGGCCCGCACCTACCTCACCCCCGCCGAATGGGCCCTCTACCAGCGCCGGCCCGCGCGTGGCCGGGACGCGTGGCTGCTCGGCCGGATCGCCCTCAAGGACGCGGTCCGCACCATGCTGCCCGACCCCGAGGTGTTCCCGATCGAACTCGACACCGGCAACGACACCGCCGGACGGCCGTGGATCACCGGACGGCACGGCCGCCACCTGCCTCCGCTGGCCGTGTCGATCGCCCACCACGGCGCCCTCGGTGTCGCCCTGGCCCGGCCGGCCGGACCGGTCGGCATCGACGTCCTCGAGGTCGCCGACCGGGACGACGCCACCGTGGCCGCAGCACTCGCCCCGGCCGAACGCGACCTGCTCGGCGCCGACCGCGCCACCTGGTTCACCCGGTTCTTCGCCGCGAAGGAGGCCGCCGGCAAAGCGCTCGGCACCGGCCTCGGCGGCGACCCGCGCACGCTGCGCGTCACCGCCGCGAGCGACACCGCGATCACCGTCGCGACCACGGCCGGCGACTTCCGCGTACGCCTGACCGATCTGCATCACGAAGGGCGGCGGCACGTCGTCGCCTGGACCACCGACCGAGAGGTGTTGCCTTGACTTCTTCCCCGCCCTGAAGGACGGGATTCCCTTCGGCCTTGCGGCCGAACCGGTTTACGCCGGGCGCCTCGCGGTGTGGGGTTCCTGCTTCACAGCCGATCGCAGAAGGGAGGACCCTTGCTGTCTCATATCAGCTCCACAGGCTTCGCCGGGGTTGTGCCCGGCTACGGCTCGTCCAGCCGCAAGGATGTTCTT